>JAHQWW010000002.1 GCA_029856365.1 Candidatus Hodarchaeota archaeon | reverse complement strand
GATTCACCATTTCCTCATAGTGGGAAAAATCAGAATATCTTTTTGCTCCATGCACCTCAGGATAAAATCCATTCAATGCGATATTGATATCAGCAGATTTATCGTTCTCAGAAGATGCCTGAAATACTATCAACTCAAAAAAATCTTCTCGAGAGGACTCTACCAGCAATTGAGCTTCTGCAATTACCGCTAAAGCCAAAATAAGCCCGAATATTGAGGGCAAGATTGATCTCCGAGAGTTTATAATAACATCAAATGTTAATGAGATTAGGTCTAAACTCCGCTTAACCTTCGATCTGGATGTCATAGATATTTGGGGAGAACTTTCCAGAGATTTAAAAATTTTTTCACTATCGCATATGAAAAATCATTCATTCCAACGAATAGAGAGATGGAATTGGAAAATTCCTAGGAAATTTCTTTCTTTCCAACGATCGATGGCATTTTATGTTGTCATTTTGACTCAATTTTTTCACTTTACAAAAATTAACTGACATCTCAGTAATTAGCTTTTAATTAAAGAAGCAAGAAAACCAATACTCTAAATAAATCCTTATTCTTAATTAAAGGCCTAATTGTTTAACACTCTGATATAAGATATGAATAATCCAATAACTATGAAACAACCAGAGAAAAAGATTCTGCGAGCACTGCTCATTAAACTCTTATCAAGTTTAGTTAAGTTTTTTGATAGCTCATCTTGCTTGTACTCATCAAATAATCTATAGATTAAATTCTCCATATATTAAATATGATCTTTTTAGACAACTTTAAAGATCATAAGTCCTCCATTTTGAAAGGATTTCTTCTCTGTGAAAAGATATTTTGATTAAAAATAGAAAAACAAGTATAACAACAGAAATAACTGCTGAAATTATCAATAATGTGTCTTGTGTAAGTTTTAATTTTCCTAGTTCTATCAATATATATAAACCTCCATAAGGTAAAACAACTAATGTTCCATATTGGTTTGCTGTACGAACATCATTTGCTTTATAGAGATTAAAACAACCACTTCAACACTTAAAAGTACAGCTAGAGGAATATCAAGAAGAAATATAATCCAAAATTTCTCATTGGGTAAGATAAAAGATCCATATTTATCTATCGTAAGTATATCAACTAGAAATGCAAAAATAGGTAGACTAATAAAAAGGCTTATGATTGCAGGCAAAAAAGTAACAAAACATTTGCCAAATAAAATTTCTCTAAATCTTTATATTTTATTTTTATACCCCGAAGATTGTTATACTAAGATTAAACAACTTCCTTCAATCTCGGTTCTTATATCGTTTTGACTAGTATTAATAGTAAAATGAACAGGTCAAACTATCACTAGATGTCTTCTCTGAAAATGTCGCTCATTTTTTTTTATTTTCTTATTTTGTGATTTGACGCTTTTAGGTGCTAGTTTTGAGCTATTTAACCCCAATCTTGTTAATAGAGGAAAAATTACCCATATTGTTCTAGAAGGACATTTTCAATAATCTGAAAGTGAACAACTCATTGACTACTTATCACGGTAAAAACTATCGCGACTCATGAATCGTAGGATTCAAACTGTTATAGAACTAATCTAGTAAATCATCTCCTTAAATCTCTTCTTGTATTATAATAGGTCCTGAAATTTCTTGATTCAATATAATGTTCTTGAATCCAATGCCTAACAATTGAAAAGAATGTTCTATTAAAATGGCAACTAAAATAGCAATTGCTATGTTTGAAATATAAACAGGTATAAGCAACCAATTATAAAAACCAATGATTGCGTAGATAGATGCGTAAATAAGCGCATTAATGACAGTAAAGGCCAATCTATATGAAACAAATTTCATTTGTGGAAAAGTTTTTGATTCGATATTCATCTCATCTCCTATTTTATTCACTAACAAAGATTATTTTATTCATTAAAATAGAAAAAATTATTGCAATCTGAGGATGGAATTGACAGGAAATTTGGATTTAGGAGATTATTTTTAATCGAAAAATTTATATGTGCCTTTTAATGATACAGAATCGTGAAACATTCCCAATCATATAAAAGAATTATAAAAGGGGTGATTGAAAATTAACATTAGTAATTTATTTAGCATAAGCTATTTAAATTATTAATTGTCTTAAGAAAAAGTGATGATAGGGAGTTTAAACGAAAGAGGTGATCATTTTTAATGGTACCTTCGTTAACTTAGCCGCTGGATTGGGCTCTCGATTCAATAATATGTCTTCATCTATCCCTAAACCTCTGATAGAATTCGGTGGACGACCCCTCATTGATTATGTAATATATAATATCATGGACAACTTCCCAGAATTAGATAAAATCTTTGTTGTGATTGGCTATAAAAAACACATTCTTGCTGATTATATTAACCAATTAAACTACTCGTTCTCATGTGAACTGGTTTGTCTAGAAGCGCCACACTATAAGCAGGGCAATGGACACTCCATTCTCGCACTGGAATCTTCTATTACAGAACCCTTTTTCTTAACCATGTGTGATCATCTCTTTGAAGATAGAATTTATCAAACTCTTAAAATGGGGATTGAAAAGGAAGTTGATCTCTCATTATGTATTGACACGACCCCAGATCCAACCATTCAAGTAGATGATGCAACTAAAGTCTTATTAGATCAGAAAAATCAGATCACCCAAATTGGTAAAAATCTCTTAAGTTGGACTGCATTTGATACAGGATTATTTTATGTTTCTCCTTTAATTTTTCAACGGTTAAATCAGCTTTCTAAGAAATATCTTACTCTCACGGATGGAGTCACTGAAATGATTCGATGTAGGGATCGTGTCAAAGGCATCGATGTTTCAGGGTGTAGGTGGGCAGACATTGACACATTTTCAGTTTTACAGCACGCAGAGGAACGACTACTAGACTACGTGACACCAGCTTTATCAGACCATAGACTAGTGACAGTCTCTCAAATCAGTCCTCCTAATACTTCCACTACTTACTTAGAGGCGCTTAAGAGCTACCAAGTGGAAGATGATTAAGTGCCAGCGAAGAATGATGGATTAGTCTCTCAGTATATAAATAGACGCTTTTCCCACCCTTTATCCGTGGCTATCCTTCGTATCTGGCCGAATTGTCACCCCAATCTGATTTCAATTATTTCAGTAATACTTGGGGTTATGGCAGCGATTTTCTTTGGAGGATATCAACCAGTTATAGGAGGAATTCTCATCCAGACCTCAAGCATCATTGATGGATCTGATGGGGAAATAGCTCGTGCTACAGGAAAGGAAACCTTTTTTGGAGGATTTTTTGACTCGGTTCTTGATCGTTATGTTGATTTTGCCGTAATAACCTCAATGGCTTTCTTCTCATTGTTTTTACTTTCACCTCTGTGGGTTCTCCTCTTGGCTACAACCTCTCTGTCAGGATCTTTTCTTGTCAGTTATACTGCAGCCAAAGCGGAGACTAAAAACGATCTTCATTTCCCCCGTACTATTCAAGGCCGAGACTCGCGATTACTACTTATTTTTCTCGCTGGGATATGCTCCGTTCTTACTCTTTGGACAATTCCTCTTTGCCTGTTTCTCCTTACCATACAAACACACGGGGCTGTATTCCTTCGAATAATCCAAGCGAAAAACAATCTAAATAGTGAACAAAGCTAGTTTAGAAGATCATTTTGAATAAGCCGATTCTTCGTTATTAGAGAAACTTTTAATCCTGTATTTTCGATAATAATTGGACAATTATTTAATGATTTGAAGATAGCTTTCAATTCTTCCTTTTGTTGGAGAAGAATTCCCTTTCCTAGCGCCAAATGATCATCAGCGGTTTTGTTGTTATCATGTAAATGAATAGCACTAAATCGAAGGGAGGGATGCTTTTTGAGTTGTATCCGAATATTTGATAAAGGATTATTGAGGATAAAATGGCCAATATCGAGAATAAAAGATAAATCATCAACAAGGTCATCTAATTGAGCCATTTCATCAATAGTTGATAACAAGCCCAAGTCTTTTATTGAATACCCATTTTCTAGAGCAAGTTCCATTCCTTGTTCTTTGCAGAATGAATTGATTTCTTGAAGCGATTTTAACTGCGCTTGATATGCCCTTCGCCTTGATTCTTGATCTCTCGGTGTTCCAGCATGGATTTTTCCCCCGTGTACTACAACAAATGTGGTCTCTAACTCTTTTGCTATACGAATTGCCTTGGTTACACAGGTGACTGATTGTTTACGCTTAATTTCTGATAAAGACCCAATATTAATGTTTTTTAATGGCGTATGAAGAGAGAGAGTGACTTCTCCCCAGACTTGAGTCTGTAAAAAAGTAATAATCTTCTTCTGTTCAGATTGGGAGGTGAAATTGCCCCATTTCAGCTCAATGTGTGTAAAACCTGTAGTAAGAACTTTTTCAAGATCAATTGATGTACTAGTACTAGCCTGAAATGAGAAACCAATTTTCCGCATAAATTTCAGCTCAATCAAATGTTCTTAAATTGTTTTGATGAAGAATTAGAGCTTCATTATTAAAAACATGAAGGTCTATGAATAGATAGTGAAGTTAATTTTTGGTTTGTTTTGTGGGTGGGTCGGATTACTCCACTCACCCAACAGGGCGGACGGTGCAAAGTACCACCGATCCACCACTGTATCTTTTTCATATGGAATACAGAAACCATAGCCGCAACGGAGTTTACGCGTTCGTAAACCACACACGTAACGCCACTACCAACGTCAAGTCGAAACTTTATTTTGGTAGGTATAAAAGAATCATCATTGGGATAGCTCCCCCTGATCTATCCCTCAGATTGGTGATCCTATAAATCCAACAGGTGTTGAATCGAAAAAAGCCAGTTTAGCAATGTTTCCATATTTCTTTATATTCTGCTCTACCCACTTTTTCTTTAGTTTATATCCTTCTATAAAAAGAGGATTATTTTTTTGATCACGGGGAATACATAAATTGATCAGATCATCGATATTTCCCATGTTGAGGTCGGTAAGTTCAATCTTCGGCAATATTTACTACTCATATCATTTCAATGTGATCCAGCACATTTGCTTGTTAATTAATGCTTAATATAGTCAATTTGATTTAAACGGCCACTGAGAGACAAAACCTCTACCAATGGGTAATGTGAGAGAAAATTTTTGGTCTGCAAAAAGCCAGATAATTGCTATTCCAAGCAGTAGAATTATTGGGAATATTAAGCCAATTGTATACCAAATAGGATCATATCTGAGGATTGAAAAAGGTGGTATATTGTTATATACCCCCAACATATTCGCATTGACCAGAGCGATGTCAATTAGGGCACTCGCTCTTAATCCCACGTAGATTAAAACTCCTCTTTCTCTTGGTTGATGATTTACAATCGCTAAAAATATTAGAAGTTCCCGTAACCCAAATGTTAACCATGTTAAAACAGATAGAATGAATCCTAACAGCAATAATTGAACATTCCCTAGAACAATTGAGAGAATCACGAATGTAAAACTAATAACACAACCAAAAATATGGAGACGAGGTGCTAGGCGTGTTTCCATTTCCTATTATTGACTCTCCTATTCCTTTCAATGATTTATCACTTTTTAAGATTTTTCAAGTTCCATGAGTATTGTTTGGAAGCGACTTAATATTACCAAAGATTCCAAAATATCCGTTTTTCGATTCTCTCATGTTAAAAAAATGTAGAGGCGTCGCTCCAGAGAGTAATCCAGCTTCTGGTAGCTCGTCAGGGTCACCCCATCGGAGTTTCTGACATCAACCTAAGCGCTGCTCTCCACAATCTAACTCCTTTTCTTTTCTAACGAGGTCCTAGGATATAACAGGCTTTTTTATTCTTCTTAGAGTGATAATGATCAAGAAAGTTAAGCAGAGAATGAGGAGGGGGAACCCAGGGACAACTCCATCAGTAAAATCATCAGTAATGGCACGGGTGTCGGTAATTTGAGTGACCTGGCTCCACTCCCCAGTCTCAGTGTGATACGAGACGGTAAAAATCTCGTGTAAAAAGTTCCCTGCTTTAACCTGCTGGTTCCAGAACACCCGCCAGGTGGGCCCATCAGCTAATAAATCGATATTGAAAACCTTAGGTTCTCCATAAAAATTATGTGTGTTTGTCTGGGAATAGGCAAGCTGATTGATCAGAGTCCAGGTATCATTTAGAAGGTGATACGTCCAAAGTTCAATGGAGCTATTGGTGACAAAAGCGGTCAAAAAAGAGGAACTTCCATCGGTACTTTCTCGTAGGTTAAATGTGGCGCGGATACTGGTGTCCCTGGGATCTAATTTTTTGGGAAAATGAATGGGGTGTACTGAAAGATTTGTAGCTGTCAGATCAGTCCATACCCAATTGATATTCGCATCCTCATCTTTGTGAGAACTCACTAAATAATGATTATGGATTAAATGTTGAGTTAATTCTCCATGTATTTCCCCGTAAAGATCCATTAAAGCTGCAGCGAAACCAGAATGTTGCCACGTAGACCACGAACCATTTGGCAGCAGAATTGAGCGATAAAAATATTGGGGAGAATATATTATCAACGAGGCATTCCTAGACACAAAGTTTAACGATGAATAGTAGTGATAGAAGGCATCTAACCCTGGAATCACTTGAGACTTAATGGTTGCGTTTGAGAAGACAGCACTGATAAGATAATGTCTTTCATATTCGTGTTTAAAAAGACTGGCGTTGCGACTTTTGAAACTCCAGACAACGTTAATGGTTTCATCATGCAAGTAAAAGAGAGAATGTCCACAAAGACTCAGAAGATCGCTCGATAGTGGAAGGTGCAAATAGTCATGGATGTCAAGCTTGCCAAATAACTTTTCGGAATCTATCCATTGATTTGATTGGCCATTATAACTGGTTTTGAACAGTTCACCCTCTTTGTTATAATAGACATCAAAGTCATCTTCTCGGGATTCATTTTGAATTATCAGGAAATTAGTCATAGAATACAGGTCTGAGAAAGCTAGGTCCTCCAGTTTAACTGGGACCGACCAGCTCCGATCCTCCAGTTCGTAAGAATGATAAAAGTAACGATCACCAAAATCATACTTCTGAGTTTGATGAAGAAAGAGGAGATGGGTTTGGCCTGAATCTGAGCGGAAGGCTCTGGGAGTGTGGGAATCAAAATCGCGGGAAGCCGATACAGATGTAATCAAACTGGGCAGAGAGTTTTTATTCTGCAACAGGAGAGCTCCTGAGTACAAAGAAGCAAACAAAAGAAGCAGGATGATGGCCAGACTTTTTGGAGTCTTCATTAATGGTTTCTTGTCAGGAGTCTTATTATTCCTCATTTTTACATTTCACAATCCTTTTAGCCCTCATTTAGGCATTATTGGTTCACAATTGAAACGATAAACTCGAGAATAATCGAGAAAAGGGAAGGGTTAAGATTTTAAAAGTCAAAATTTCCATCACCGTAATATCGATCTTGATAATGATTAACAACATCATATGTATCCGAATGCATGACATTGTCCCATGATCCACTTCCAGTCATAATATATCCTGAAGAAGAAAGATCCTCAGCCTTATAGGTATGGAGCACCTCATGAATGGTTGTATGATCAATATTCAGGTTCATAACTGGCCAAACTGGAAAACCTCCAATACATATCCAATAGCCTCCCATGGCAATACCCATATTTGAATGTCCTACTGTTATACCTATATTGCTAGTACCATCCTCATTTAATCCACCAAGGGTAGCAAAAAGGAGGTCAAATCCATGATTATTAGAATCAGTTCCCGTTCTCTCTTGCCAATCACCACTTTTCCCTAAGGCTGCTCCTCCAGCAGGTGCTAAATAGTCATAAAAAAGATCATTTATTTTATAAGAGGAAGGATTCCATTCAAAGGTCTTACTATGAAAGTTAATGTTGAAAAGTGTTTTTAGGTCGGTAGTTCCTCCGTAAGAGAAATCCCAGCTCTCGATGAAGTCGAACCATCCATTAACGGTTTTTCCAAAATCATCAGCAAAGGCAGGGAACAAAGAGTCATATAAATGTGCCACAAATACATAATTATCCGTAGAATTCCTCATTTTAAATTGCCCTTCTGAGACGGAAGGATAATCAGTATCCGACCAAGATCCGCCAGGTTTCCAACCCGTGACATACACTTCATTAACATTGTATAATCCTTTATTAAGTGCATATGTCTTCCCTGAAGTAGTGAAGATTTTGTTCAAATAATCATGCACTTCCAAGGTTTCGAGTTGACCAACGTAAGTATATTCATTTTAATATGGTGTCCAATCCTCCCAAGTCTCTTGATAAGGAGAGTATGGAACATGATGTTCTAGTTTATATTTCAACTTATCAACTCTTCGCTCCTCAGAGCAAGGATTGTGAATCCAGGTCTTAACACATGCTTTCTGACCTTTATTACGGTCGTAAGCAAAGAAACTAGTGATATATGGCTCGTAAGCCTGAATACCAGCACCACCCCCGCCCGAGGGGGTTTGAGGTTGGGTTTGTTCCGGCCACTGAGGGGTGATAAGTGTGGAGTATCGCATTCCAAAGGAGTTTATGTCAAGTAAGTAGTTTCGAGGAAGTACAGTTGTATTATATGTTCTCAACGTGAATAGGACTCTAAAATGATCCTGGTTTGCTGTTTTGTTCAAAGCATTTCCATTCGAGAGTAATTCAATTACTGGAGTTCCATTAGCTAGGATGGCTACTTCAAAATCATCAGGAATTTGAATGTTGAAATCTGAATCTGAAAGGTTATTAGGTTCCCTCATTCTTATAAACCTTCTTATCTGAGGGTTTCACATTCCAATCCTCTTACCCAAATCTCAGGCCCTACTACCGTCATGCGATTTGGAAACGGCAATTAGACGTTTTTTTGTGCATTTCTCCTCAATTCCTAAAGAATTTATGGTCTTGCACTATTAAATTGGCGATTACCAGTAAATGGTTTCTTAAAGAGTTATGACCATGGTTCATGGATTCTGTTAAGTAATGTAGTTCCTTACTATTGTAAATATACTTATAAAGTGTCCAGATGTTCGTAGACACCTCCTTTATTTCATGTGCGAGATTATTAAAGTCAATTTTTTCCCTCATTTTCTTGGCTTGCCATGTATAACGACTGGTTACTGGTGAACGGATCTTTCGAGTAACACCAGCAGCCCACTGATCATAAATATGGAAGATGCTTATTAGCGGATCGTATGTTTTCTCATGATGGTTTCGCAATCGTTTTACGAAGTTTTCATCTTCTAAGGGTGTAGATAGAAAAGTTTGAAAACTCTGGCCTGGAATTTAAGGTGTATTAGAGGATCAGGACTTACAAGGGAAGATTTTGAACAAGTATTATCTGAATTCAAACAAACCCCACAAATTGAAGAAATTAGGGACATTGTAGAGAAAACTGACATTTTTGGGAATTTTAAAGGGACAAAAGATTTGTGCGATTTTTGTGAATTCCTCCGTACATCATGGGATCGGACGCTATTTAACGGACAAGGGGTATTTCCGAGGAGGTGATGCGAAGTACTGCAACGTTAAACGACATCTCCTCCGTAGAGAAAAAACAAGTGAACAATAATGGATGACAGATAAATGTTTTAAAATGATGAAATAACTATTGGAAGAATAGGCTAGTGCTCAGTGGTTGAGATAAATAGGAACGTGTCGAACATAAAGGTCTTGGGATACGCAACGAAAGCAGTAGGACAGCCACTGGAACCATTCACCTACAAACAACCAAAAATAGATACACATGATGTCCTGGTTTCGGTAACACACTGCGGTCTGTGCCATACTGACATCCACGCTATCAACAACTACTACGGAATAACCACCTTTCCCTTTGTCCCTGGTCACGAGATTGTTGGATATGTGTCGGCTGTGGGTAGTGCAGTATCTGGCCTCAAAGAAGGTGATAGGGTCGGCATAGGCTGGCAGGGTCGTTCGTGCATGAAATGTGAGTGGTGTTTGCAGGGCGAAGAACAACTCTGTATGGACATCGTGTCGTCAGGAACATGGGTTCCCTACGGCGGTTTCTCGACCTCTGTCTGTGTAGATAGTCGTTTTGCCTACCCAATTCCTGACACCATGCCCTCTGAAGTGGCTGCAGTACTCATGTGTGCTGGGATCACGGTTTACTCACCACTCCGTTCTTACTCAGCTCAACAAGGGAAGAAAATTGGCATTATCGGCGTAGGAGGGCTGGGTCACCTCGCATTACAGTTCGCTCACGCCCTCAACTACGAAGTAACCGCCATTTCCTCCTCTCCAGATAAGAAGGAGCAAGCGCTAGCATTTGGCGCAGACCACTTCATTGTTTCAAACAACCAGGCCAGCATGCAACGGGCGATGTTCAGCTTCGACCTGCTGTTATTTACTGCTCATGGTAAGATAAAATGGGAAGTACTGTTGAATACCCTGAAGAAAAATGGGGAACTGATCCTTACTGGCTTCCCAGACATAGTGTTCAATTCGACTGACCTCGTGGCACACCAACTAACGATCACTGGTTCCTTCCTTGGCAATCGGGTTACAATGCGAGAGATGCTTTCGTTCGCACAGGAGCACAGCATCGTTCCCAAGGTAGAGTTAATGCCCATGACAAAGGTAAACGAAGCTATTCGAAAGGTTAAGGAGAACAAGGCACGCTACCGAATTGTTCTATACAACGACATCGAGAAAGTGGGACTCTAACTTCTCACGAGTTGAGAGGAGCGCGAGGATTAAAAAATTGGTTTCTATAGTAGAATAAGGTTAGTATATACCCTGGTGAGAGGTGTTCGAAACTTTTATCCCCGAACGTAAGAGAGGGAGTAGGGGTGAGTGTGATTTCCTGTTAAAAGGTTATGCGAAACAAGAAGCAGATCGCAAAGGAAGCATAGCTGAGTATGGATAGCTACTGAGTCATCTCCAAGAACAGAAGGATGTTCAAGGGAGAAATTATTTTCTAAACGGGCAATTACGCGTTCAACGGTCTTACGGATGTTTTTTTGCTCAATTGTTAATGTAGATCGTGTAGCACTCCGAGCATACACATCGATATAGGGAGTGGCCTTAAATAAGCGCTTTAACGCATCTTTAATTCCCTCGGTACCGAACTCACTATCCGCATATACCTCTATTTCCCTTAAAAGTCCTCCATACTGTTGAGACATCGACTTTAGAAATGTTCGAATTGATTCTTCACTTTGCTTGTACTTTGCAGTTAGCTGTAAGAATAGTGGTATTCCTAAGGAAGGTAATATTGCCAACAATCCCCCACGTCCCATAAAATGTTGATCTTTGGGAGCACAATAATTTAAGGTGATAGTTGGATCTTTAAGACGATGAGGAGTATGGAACACGAAACGAAGGGCTTCTATCCGCTGATATTGGGCACTCTTAAGAGCTACTCCCAGCTGTCGAAGTACACGCGCCACTTCTGTCACGGTTGCATATTCGATCTCAGATGTGTTGGGAAGAGCTTTCAAGACAGCTAAGAAATCTTGATAGGTTTTTGCCGCCTTCCATCCTTTTTCAAGCCCAAGTACCTCCTTTCGATTGGTTCTCCCAAAAATATAATAGTGGTTACGTTGATTGGAGGGAATATCCCACAAATACTGGTGAATCCAGACTTTTAATTTGTCTACTAACGGGGCTGAGTTTGCACGCTGTTTTGGGAATTTGGAGATGATGTGGTTCAGGTTTAATTCCTGATAAAATTGCTTCGCCAGTTTTTTATTGAATTTTGGGATTTTTAGACATTTTTTCATATTCAAATACGAATAGACTGGAAAAGAATCTAAAACAACTTTTGAGGTATCAATTATCCCTTTCTTGAGCAATTTCAACCCGAGTAAAAAACCCATTCGTCTGAATCCCTCTTCTCCTGCATCTTTGAGGAACCGACGTAGACTTGACCTAGTATATGGATCTACGGGCGCCTCCAGAATTTGTTGGAGTTCTGGTGACTTGTTCAGTCTATTTACTGCAGTTTTTTGCGGTCCAGGAGCAAAAAATTTCCACCAAATCACAAAACGTAATTGAAATCGTCTATTGGTTGCTGGTCGTCCTCTCCTCTTGTTTAATTTATCCACTATGGGATATATCAGCTTTAACAGTGGTGCAATCTTTTGAAAAAATAACCGTATTCTTTCCAGTGAGTAACTATCCCACAGGACGTTTTGGTACAAGTGTTTATAATACTCGCTTCTGACATACACAATAGTTAAAAACGAGGTCACAATCACCCCATAACTGAGCAAGAGCAGTGTGATGGGCATTTTTCGTCGAATGTTTTCCTCACCTCTCTCGCTCAATAATAATCATATTATCGTCGGATTATTGTTCTTCCATCTCCCCCGAGAAGTCAAAAAAGAAAAAATTAGAATTTCGCGCACATCTCACAATTGTATATACTTTTCAAAACCTAAACAACGATCGATGACATATTATGAAGTCATTTTGAAGTCATTTTTGAATATAACCAACGTTAAACACCATCAGAAACAACTCAAGAAATAACTACTATATAAAACGCTAAACTTACCCAACGATCTAAAATTATGCGAAACTAGTAAAACTGAAGAGAGGAAAAATAAAAGATACAATGGTTCTTGAATATCTTTGATTGGAAATCCTTTCGCAATCTATGAGTGTCTTGTTAATCTTCGGATTGTAATACTTTGGTAATCTGAGGGATAAGGGCATTTAAAATTGGATGGATTTTGTGCATTAAATCAATCTCAGCTCTAATAATAAAATAGACCCCTTTCCAGTTTAAATCGAAGACAACGTATGAAAGAGATTTATCATCGTCACTAGTAAGAGTGAGATTAATACTTTGTAGATGATTTGAGGAAACTCTCGACACTCCTGAAGCAGTTTTCTCAAAAGATGTTAACAGTTGGGCATAAATCCCTTGAAGAATGTCCAGCTCTTCAAATTGGTTATTAGAGTAAATTACCATCCCCTCATTATCAACGATACTCACTATTCCTGGAACATCAATATTCCTGAAGGTCTGTTCAAAAGCAGAGATTACATCTTCGTGACCCATAAAATCAAGATCCCCAAACTAATACAGATTTCGTTTTATTTCACATAAGATTGTATTGTCATATAAACTTAGCGATATATAGATACACTTTGTGATGTGATGAGGGAAATCGCCAAATTTTCCTCATTTCAATCTGTTAGCAAAGAAGCAATTACTGAGGCTATACGATTAGCTTGTGAGCTGTTTATTTCCTACAATCCAAAACTTACTCCGAAGCCATCAGAAACTTAATTCTTCTTGATTAAAATATCATTAACAGTCAGAGCTGCTTTTTTTACTCCTCATGAATCTCAGTTTTCTTTCTTGTGGGTATTGAAAAATGTAACGTTTTATGTTTTGTAGAGTGCGCTAGATTTTGGGATTCTAGAATATTAGAATTCTCTGACTCTGTTATTCCTTCCTGGTGGCTTTTTTTCAGTTGATCTTCTAGCCTTGCTATAGAGAATTTCGGAATTAGTGATGTACACAGCTTTGTGAGTTCCTCCTCGACATTTTTAGTCTTTTTTTTAAGAAATTCTCCAATATCTGAAGCTTCATTCAATCTAATATTATTTTCTACAAGAAACCCTAAATTTTCGCCAATACTGCCTTGAATCCGAGTCTTAAGCTCATGTAGTATTTCATGAGCAATAAAAGAGACTAATGAAGGTGTTCTGACAACAAGCACAAATCGTTCGTCTTGCCACTTTATTGAATCCATTCCAGGGCGTCTTTTCATTCTATGCGTATGACAAGGAACTAGTGTGGCCGAGTAGACGAGATTTCCTAATTCAACATCCATACAAGTAAATTTGCGTGTTTCTAAGAATTTGTCTTGGTTCCACCAAATGCTATGAACTGAAATTATCCGTTTCTCGTTTTCATTCATCAGTAGCTCCTTAGGATATGCAAAAAGCGGGATATGGCCTTTGATTTCGTCAAAAAAAAAGAGGAAAAATCCATATGAATTGTCTGTAGCGAATTTTTCAGTATTCAAACGTAAGGAGACATTTCCATTAGTCATAATTAGGTATTTCTCCTTTATGCCATATAGCTCCGTCGTAATTTTCTTATATTTTTCAAATGTTTATTTAAAGATATGGATACTCTTTAAATGTATGTATTATTTAATAAAGTTAAGACGAACCATGATCCTAAACGGAAAGAAGATTATCAGTCATGGAGGGAAGAGAGAGGGTAATCTTCAGGGTGTAAATTACTTATCTTGTTAGTTATTATCTTTAAACCTTTTTCCCTCGCGAAAGTGAGCACAATATGTAATAAATGAGGTTGTAAAGAAGCATCAGATTCATAAAAACTAATTATCTGGTCATTTTCTCCTGTTTCTTGCTCAATACTAATATGGAAAGCGCCATTGTTAATCGAAATAATTGAGTTTTTATTTTTAAAGTCTTTATCAAATGTTGAAATCTCTACTCCATTTGACTTCAACAGTTCAAACAGCTCAACTACCATCTTATGAGTAGTCCATATCTCAAGAATGGGCATTTTCAAATGGATGTGATGATATTCATGAATTCCCATAATTAAACACCTTTAACGAGTATAGATAGAATTCTACTTTTCACATTCTGTTTCACTTGATTTTGGCTATGCTTGATTGTTTCCACAGATAACCTACTTCTTTTTCACACCTAATTATGTTGCAATCATTTTTAGAAGGAATTAACTCTTTATTTTTTCTAATTCTAGATCTAACAATTCTTTCAAAGGCATGATCACCATTAGGACAAAATAGGGTCGTTCTGCTATTTTCCCATTCTTTTGATCTTCCCTATAGTCATAATTGATGATTATTTCTCTAATTTTTAAATAAAAATCTTGATAATATTCTAGGAATTTTGTATATTGTATCTTTGTCAGATATTGAGCATAAAACTCAATATTATAATCAGAGATCAGTCGCTGAAAATCGAGGTGATACAAATCAGAATCTTCTCTAGCCTGTACTTCTTTCTCTAAAAAGTCTGTATAAAGATCAAGTATGTCCATTTTTTTTCTGAATAAAGATATTGAGCTTTTATAAGTATCAATCATACTTTCAAGTGTTTTAAGACGTTTTTTTGGATTTTCGATTTTCTTTAATTCTTCATCAGAAATTAATTGAATTTTTAGAGCTATTTGTTCATCAAGCTTATAGTATTTAGCCATGATTGAACCACGAACTTTTTCTTCCTTAGAAACCTTGACCACTCCAAAATCAATCATTTTTCGTAAATGATGATATAAGGCAGGTTTACTCTTATTCATATGTTTTCTAAGCTCAGTTAGACTAAGCTCTCCATACACAAAGAGAAGTTGAAGAATACGGAACTTAATCTTGCTATTGAAAATTTTTAACCAAATTTTTGATTTGATTTCATCACTATTATCCTGTATTTGTATTTTATTCTTGTTTGGTGACATAATACCACTTCGATTTTTAATGGACAATAGATGATAGCATATTCTCTGATCTCATGTTTGTTAATTATTTATTAAATATTATATACTTTAATTAAACGTTAAATATTATGATATATATATTTTACGTTTTATTATTATAGGTAAGTTTTTAAATAATTATTTTTAACGTTAAAATAATATAGTTATTTTTTCATATATTATGAAAATCAACTAAACAACGAAAGGAGAAAGCATGATAGGATTTTCAATAAAAGAAATTCAGGGATTCATGGAGTCCTAACTACTGTAGTTTTAGAAAATGGTGAAAGGTGAAAGGTATTACGTATAAAAAAATATTACTCTTTATAGATGGTTCTGAAGATGCACATAAAGCTGTAAACGAGGTCGTGGAATTCTATAAAACATGGAAATGCAAGATTTTAGCATTTCATTCAACTGAGCATCATAAGGTCATACCTGCTTTTACGATATACGGTCAAATTCCCACCTCAATTGAATCATATGAGACGATTCGAAATGACTATGACTAATTAGGTAAACACATAATGTATAACTGTGGAAGCTGTTTCTCAAAGTGAAGCTGAAACCCTAATGGCTGATTTTACGTCACAATTGAAGAATGTAATCAAAAATATTAACAAATAAATATTAAGAATGTTTGGTTTTGTGAGAAAGCAGCGATGACTGACCCGTTAGAAAAGTTTAAGATTCTATTGTGGGGAGTTGAGGATTATTTATTCGATATTGTCGAATTTCTTATTGAAAATAGTGATTTTAAAATAGAGAAGTTTGACAACTCAGTGTTAATGAATCTATCTACTGAGCATGGTTATATTGTTGAAAAAAAATTATCTGATCTCAATATACAATTCAAGAAATATTACCATCAATTATCAGTTATAAACATAGATTTACCTGAAGTAAAAAATTTTTCCCCTTTCTTAAAGGAAAGTTTGCCCAAAACAAATGAAGAACTTTTACTTTTTACTGAAAAAAAAACTAAAGAAATTCAACATCGATTTCACTCGGTACAAATCCGTATAAATGTTTTAAGGCACAAATTACTCATTTTCAACAGATATAAGGACATTATGAAAAAAATCAAACCGCTTATTGATGAACTGGCAAAACATAGCTATAAAGACTATGATGTATTCTTTATTGATAAAACTAGTTTTAAACTTGACACTATAATAGAAAAAATTAGAGAGGCAAGTAGTGACGAAGTAGAAATATACGAAGAAGTAATAGATGATAAGATAACAGCTCTAATTATTTTGGAAGAGGACCTTTCAAATATTTTTGATTTTTTTAAACAAGAGCGTATTAGTAGTCCCATGGAAGTGCCAGAGGAATATGAAGACGTTTCAGTTCATGAAGCAGTTGTAGAAATCCATGAACACCTTGATACTATCGAATCAGAGCTAACAAGTCTTTATGATCAACTAGCTTCACTAGCTAAAGAATATAAAGGACTATTAAGGGTTATTATCCCTGAATTAGAAAGAAAATTGGAAATCTTGGAAAAAATTAGTGGAAATATATATATCAGTAATTTTGTTTTTTTTGTGACTGGAATTCTCTTAACTTCAGATATTGAGACCTTTCAATTGCAGTTAAAGGAGGAATTCGAATCAAAAATAAATTTTAATGTTGAACCAATATCTCCTGGAACAAAATAATCTTGAAAAAAGAATCGTGTTCTCCTGAGTGATTATTATGGATGAAAATAGAGAAACAAATAAAGATCTTGAAAATTTATACATTGAAATTCATAAAAAAGAAGCAGAAATTCAAAATGCAATAAATAGAGTACAAATGGCTAAATTACAGAAGATCTCGGAAGTAAAAAGGAAATACCAACATGATCTTCAGGATTTAAAAAAAGAACTTGAAACAAGTGGGAAGAAAAGGAAGGATGAAGTATTCTACAAGCTCCAAGAAACCCTCAAAGAGATAGATAGAGAATGTAACAGTTATTGTTCACAACTTGAAAAGATAATCGTTGATAAAAAAGATAGGATGATTGAATTAATGATTAAGAGACTAATCAAAGTTTGATAACTCCATAAGGGAACGAATAATAATGATTATACCTATGTATCAAGTGTCTATTACTGGCTTGCGTGATGATTTTCTACAAATAACTAAAGTATTACATGACAATCAAGTTTTTCAGGTTGGTAAATTTAAACATTCTTTAGTTTTGGATCTGGAAAATAAGAGTTTCTATTCATCATTCAATGAGATTTTAAATTTACAAAATGAATTGAGTATTTTAAAAACTTCTCTTGAAAATCTTTCAAACA
Organism: Candidatus Hodarchaeota archaeon; assembly: GCA_029856365.1. Classification (GTDB taxonomy): domain Archaea; phylum Asgardarchaeota; class Heimdallarchaeia; order Hodarchaeales; family Hodarchaeaceae; genus Hodarchaeum. The sequence continues at coordinate 115,384 of JAHQWW010000002.1, read as the reverse complement.
ACATTCTGAAGACGAATTTAGAGCTTACGAAAGAGAAAATGAAAAAAACCTCATCATTAGCCATAGATGATATCCCAACTTCAGAAAAGCAGTTTAAAAACTATATAAATTACAAGATTCGGGAAATTTCTGAGAATTATCAGAGATATCAAGAAAGAATTGTTGAATTAAACAAAATTTTAGATGTGCATTCACTTTATAAGGATTATTCATCTAATTTAGAACCTCTTTTAAAAAAGCTTTCTAAAAATACAACTTTACAATATACATTTTTTATTTTAGAGAAATCAGAACTGCTCATTGAGCAATTGATGAACGAAATCAATGAAGAAAGTAAAAATCCAGTTGAGATATACCTTAATACAATGAGTGAAAAATATCTGGTACTTGTAGCCCTGGCTCATGATTTATCAGCAGTGTACAAAGTTGTAGAACAACATAAAATCATGGTCTCTGAGACAAATTTTGATACTTTAGAGCGACCCGTTAAAAGAATGATTATTGAAATTAATTTTGAACGGACAAAACAAATGGAAATAGAAGTCTTAGAACTACAAAGTAAAATCAAGAATATTATCTTAGAGAATAAACCAGTAGTAGACAAGCTTATTCAGATTGTTAATGAAAAGCTCTCCTTAACAGAATTGATCAATCATGTGAAACTAACAAAGTATACATTCATGATCTTTGGATACTTCCCTGAAACAAAAATGAATTTCTTTCAAGACGATCTAAAAATAATATTAGGGGAAAAAGTAAGTATTTTTATTGATAAAGTCGATTCAAGGGATGAGAATGTTCCAATTCTCAGAAAAATACCCCGAATTATAAAACCATTTGCGTTATTTTCTGATTTATTAGGAAAACCTAAATATGGGAGTTATGATGCGATTTTTATGATTGCTTTCTTTTGGCCATTATTCTGGGGTTTTATGGTCGGTGATGTTGGTTATGCTCTCACTATTATAATCCTCGCCATAATTATTCATAAAAAAATGAAAAATGAAAGCATTAAACAGTTAACTTTGATTCTTGTTTACACAGGCTTTATTACTGCGATTTTTGGAGTTATTTATGGCGAATTTTTTGGGGATATCCCATCTAGAGTTTTTAAGATCATTAACTTTGATTTCTACCCATTATTTGATCGATCTGTATCAATAATTGAATATCTTGTGATAACTCTTGTTTTTGCATATTTCATTATTGTATTATCGATTTCACTTGGTCTAATTAATGGAATTATGGTACATGATCCCCACATGACAAAAATATCGCTGTCAACTTTAATAATGTTAATTGCAATTGGTTTGAGTGTTATTGATGTTATCTTTTTACATCTGCAATTGCTTTACCTAATGATGATTATTCTTCTTCTATCAATACTAAGTATGATACAGTTTGAGGGTATAGCAGGTGTAATTCAACCTCTTGAAATTCTTACTAATATATTGTCATTTGCTCGACTTATGGCTATAGGATTAGTAGGTATAATTATAGCTAATATCGCCAACATGTTCATCTTTGATGGAACACTTGGAGTAATTGGAATACCTTTTGGTTTTGCATTACACGTATTAAATTTCGTGATAATTATAATAAGTCCCAGTATTCAAGCTTTACGTTTGAACATGTATGAATTTATGAGCCATTTTTACCTAGGTGGTGGAATAGAATATAAACCCTTTGGGTATATTGACACACAAATAATAAATCAGTAAAATTTAGGTGAAGAAAATGACAGATGTTGGTTTTATTGCTGCAGCAATATCAATTGGACTTTGTGCATTGGGAACTGGTTTAGCTCAATCCCACATTGGTTCAGCCGTAGCGGGGTTAATTGCGGAAAGACCAGAAGAAAGAGGTTTAGCATTAGTGCTTCTTGCCATTCCTGAAACATTAGTTGTCCTTGGTTTTGTAATAGCTATCATGATCTTGTTTGGAATAGGTGGAGGCTAAATAAATCTAAGTTTAGTGTTCAAACAACTTTGCTTAACTCGCAATGATCTAGAAACGCTATGAATCCTATATAAATAAAGCAAACAGTGGAAAAAATGAACAAGAAATCGTCAGTTCTATTTGGTTTAGAAGAAAAGCAAATGCAGTTGATAGCTGAAATTCAACAGGATCTTGATACAACTCTTAAAAAACTTGAGGATGATTTTAAGAGACAAAGAATAGCACTAATAGAAGATAGTAATCAAACCTCAGATCGTGAGATTATTCAAATTATTAGAAACACCTTAGCTGAAAAAAAGCTTGAGGTTAGACATAAAACTAATTTAAAAAAGTTAGAATTAATTAATAACTTCCTAGACACTTTTCAAGGGTCACTAAATAGAATAACATTAGAAGATTACAATAATTTCTTTCGTCAATCTTTAAAAATAATCACTCATAAATATATTAGATCAAATGATTCAGTTATTATTCATGTTTTATCCAAAGACGTACACCTTGTCGATTTAAACACAAGTAAAACATCAATATTAGACGATTTAAATCCCAATCTCCTTGGGGGTTATTTAATAGAAATTCTCCACAAAAAAATCGTTATAAATAATACTTTGGCAAAACGTATAGAAAATAGTCGGAGAGTCTTGCAAAAGGAACTTGGATCAATATTATTTAGCTCTATATCGCAACCAGCGTGGGATGAAGATCGAATTATTAGTAATTTGATGAATAAATGAATATTCACTATTTCATGTTGCTAAACATATAAGGCATTTATAATGAGTAAAATGAATTTTGATTGGTTAAATGTACGTTTACGAGCAATGAAAAGCTACCTCCTGAAAAAGGATCAATATGAAACATTGCTTCAGCAACCATCAGTTGATCATGTGGCAACTGTTCTTTCAAGAACCAGATATAATCAAAATATTAAATTGACTTATCTGAACACGCAACCTGCTAAAACATTAAATCAAGCGATTGTTTTTTATTTTCGCAACCAAATAGAGATTATTAAACATATTGTTAGTCAACCTTATTCAGATTGTATCTCGTGGTTGCTAAGATATTGGGATGTCTTTAATATTAAAATTGCTATCAGAACATTGAATAGCTCTATTCCACTTAAAGAACGGCGAAATTTCCTAACAGCTTGTAACCATTGTCTCCCTATTGGAGATCTAAACGCCTCGGATCTATTAGATCTTTTCACAACAACAAATTTAGAGGGTCTCATAAAATTATTATGTGCAAAAAAGTCAACTTTTTGTAATATATTAACACAAATTAATGAAATAAATCTTGAAAACAAGGAATGGCATACTGAAAACCTATTAAACAAATTTTATTATTCCAAAATTATTGATCTTTTAAAAACATTTAATGATAGATCTATTTTTAACCTTACAAGAAGAAATGCCTTTTTAAAACTAGTTCAAGAGGAAATTGATCACGAGAATATCAAAATTGCTTTACGATGGATTCGAACATACAGATTCGAGCCTTCTAGTGTTATTGTATACCCTCCGAGAGAAATTTTTATTCCTGGAGGAGAAAAATTTGACATTCGAAGGATTTCTGGTTATTTAGAAAATGGTGATTTCGAAAAAATATCAGAAATACTTGGTAGATCTCCATTTTCGAAAATTTCTATTTCAGAGGTTTATAAAGAAATAGGGATTCAAGAATTGGACTATGAAACAAAATTAGAAAGAGAATTCATTAGATACCAAATGAAGAAAAAGTATGATTTTTCAATGAAGCTCAATGTATTAATTTCCTATTATTACAGTTTGATTGCTGAATTGAGAAATTTAGAAATTATTATCTATGGTATTCATGGTAGAATTAATCCCCAATTACTTGCTAGAAGGATAATTTATGCCTGAAAGAATTATAATCGTCGCTGGTGCTGATATAAACCTTGGATTTCAATTAGCTGGAATTGTAACATATTCTGTTGTTGATTCAATTTCTGCTCAGAAAAAAATTGATACTCTATTAAAGGAATCAGACATTGGATTAATTGCAATCGCGGATTACCTATACTCAGAATTTGATGTTACTTTTAAGAAAAAGCTAGAAACGTTGAATAAGCCTGTAATTGTATCGACTCCATTTAAAGCAATACTTGACAATAGAAAGAGGAGCCAAGCGACGATTAAATATGTAGAAAACATTATTGTTCAAAGCAGTGGAATTCATATTCAACTTGGTTAATGATTCGACATAAATAAGTGAGAAGAATGAGCTCAAGTAACAATTTGGGGAGAATTATAAGGGTGATTGGACCTGTGGTTCATGCAGAAGGTCTAAAAAGATCAAAAAAGAATTCAATAGTCTATGTGGGCGAGGATAAGCTCATTGGGGAGATAGTACAAATCCAAGGAAACAAAACAATTATTCAAGTATATGAAAAAACCTCTGGATTGGGTATTGGAGAACCAATTCAAGACCTTAATAGACCATTGAGTCTGAAATTAGGTCCTGGGCTTCTGGGAAATATCATTGACGGTGTTCAAAGACAGTTGAAAGGATCAGGCTATCTTTTTATCGAAAAAGGTATGAGTGGAAATCCTTTACCAATTAAAAAGCAGTGGCATTTTATTCCTGAATATGAAAATATTAAAGAGATAGAAATAGGTGAAAAGTTTGCTGAATTGAAATATAATACAATTGAGGTTAAATCTAAGGATAAACTCAACGGAGGTGAAATTTTAGGTTATGTACAAGAAACGGATGCAATTAAACATTATATTCTTAACCCCCCTAATCGTCAAGGCGTTATAAAAGAAATAAATGAGGGGAAATTTACGATCGAAGACCCGATTGGTCATTATACAGATGGGAATCCTATTATGCTTTATCACTATTGGTCTGTAAGGATCCCCCGACCATTCCAACAAAGAGTGATTGACACTCAACCTTTTATAACTGGACAAAGGGTACTAGATTTTCTCTATCCAATAATTGATGGAGGAACAGCAATGATTCCTGGAGGTTTTGGAACTGGTAAAACCATACTTGAACAAACTTTAGCAAAGTTTTCTAGTGCCCATATAGCGATATTAACTTTATGTGGGGAAAGAGGTAACGAGATCGCTGATGTTTTAGCTGAATTCAAGCAATTAAATGATCCTTTGACTGGAAAACCGATGTCTGAAAGATCAATAATAATTGCAAATACCTCTAATATGCCTGTTGCTGCCCGAGAAGCCTCAATTTATTCAGGAATGACTTTGGCTGAGTATTTCCGTGATATGGGCTATAAAGTTGCGGTGACTGCAGATTCAACTAGTCGTTGGGCTGAAGCACTTAGAGAAGTGAGTGTACGATTAGAGGAAGTTCCTGGTGAGAAAGGATATCCAAGTTATCTTCCCAAACTTATTGGACGGTTTTATGAACGTGCCGGAAAAGTGAAAGCACAATCAAATAGAATCGGAAGTGTTACAGTAATAGGAGCGGTTTCACCTCCAGGTGGGGACTTTTCGGATCCTATAAGCCAGTACACGCTTAGATATGCCAATGCATTATGGGGTCTTGATGTTAATCTTGCCAGACAACGACATTACCCTGCAATAAATTTTGAAATTAGTTTTACACAATATCTTAATGAAATCCTAGCTTATTGGGACAAATACCCTGATATTGGAGGAAATTGGAGAGAAAGTAGGAAAGTAATAGTTAAGATTTTAAAAGATGAGGAAGAAATCGAGAAGATTGTCAGACTAATTGGTAAGGATACATTAACAGAACCACAGCTTGGTACCCTAGCGGCTGCTGAACTAATACGAGATGGTTTTTTACGACAATCTGCTTTTTCCGATATTGATGGATATTGTCCTATTAAGAAGACATATGAAATGGCTCTAACACTTCAAATGACATATGAATGGATTACAAGTGCGATTAGATCTGGTCATACTACTAAGGAGATTTTTGAAAAAGAAAAAAGTATATTTGAACGTGTTAACAGAATGAAAGAGCTAGAAAATTTAAAACAGATCTCAGAGATCCGAAATATTGTTGCAGAGAAGTTAGAAGCTTATAGAAAGCGAAAAGCGTGAAAATGAGGCTTTTTTATGAATACAGGTTTAGAAAGTGTTACATATCAAACAGTTGAGCGGATTCAAGGGCCATTATTGTTCTTAAATAATATTAAACGAGTCTTATTTGAAGAGATGATCAATATTGAAATGTCTAATGGGGAAATCCGACAAGGACAAGTCCTGCAAGCTGATCCTAATCTAACCATAATTCAAGTATTTGAAGGTACAGAATTAATTGAAAAGGATAGTGTTAAAGTAACATTCAGTCAAGATGTCTTTAAACTTGGGGTAGCGGAAGCTATGCTTGGAAGAACAATGAACGGAAGGGGGTTACCGATAGATGGTCAAGGAGAAATACTACCTGAAGCTTTTCATGAGGTCACTGGAAATCCAATTAATCCCGCTGAAAGAATTAAACCGGGAGATTTTATAGAAACAGGAATTTCTTCAATTGATATGCTTAACTCTTTAGTTTTGGGTCAAAAACTTCCAATCTTCAGTGGAGCAGGACTTCCAACAAAGGAAGTAGCAGCACAAATTGCCACTCAAGCTAGAATTAAAAATCAAGAGGCAGATTTTGCTGTGATATTTGGTGCGATGGGGATTACCGAACGTGATGGGAGGTTCTTCCAAAGGTCTTTTGAAAATGCAAAAATTAGCAATCTAATTTTCTTTAGTAATTATGCAAGTGATTCGATAATTGAAAGATTATTAATTCCAAGGATAGCTATGACCATTGCTGAATATTTGGCATTTGAAAAGGGATATCATTCGTTGGTAATATTAACAGATATACTCAACTATGCAGAGGCTTTAAGAGAAGTGTCTGCTGCACGTGAAGAGTTTCCTGGTAGATTAGGTTATCCGGGTTACTTATACACCGATTTAGCTACGATATATGAAAGAGTCGGAAGAATTATTTCTAAAAAGGGAAGTGTAACTCTTTTTCCTGTATTAACTATGCCAAATGATGATATTACTCATCCTGTTCCTGATTTAACAGGTTATATTACTGAGGGACAGATCTTTTTGGACCGTAATCTCTTCAATATGGGTTATTACCCTCCAATTAATCCATTACCTTCACTAAGTCGTCTCATGAATGCAGGCATCGGTAAGGGGAAAACAAGAGCAGATCATAGAGAAATAGCAGATCAACTATACGCATTTTATGCCAAAGGTGTTCAACTACGACAATTAGTTGCTATCGCAGGAGTAGATTCTCTTTCGGACAAGGATAGACGTTTCTTAAAGTTTACAGATGAGTTTGAACAAAGATTCATTCATCAAGGTCAGGTCAGAAGAACCATCGAAAATAGTCTTGATTTGTCTTGGGAATTATTACGAATGATTCCCAAGGATGAACTTACACGAATCAAAAAAAGCGTTGTCGATCACTATTATTAAAAGCTTGCAATAAGATGGATGCTTAAAATGAGTTCTACTATTAATATTACACAGCTAGAACTTCAGAAAAAAAAAGAGGAACTGAAAACAGCAATCTCTGCACGAGATCTTTTAGAAGATCGAGTTACCTCACTTATTGATGAGCTTACCAGAAGAGGAAAGGCACTTGTTGAATTACGGATTAGAGTACTAGAACAAACGAACCAAGCCCGAATTATGCTTTCTTTAGTTCAAGGTAGCGAGGGAAGAAAGATAGAATATGCAGCGTTCAGTTCTAAAGAGCATTTCTTTGTTTCTCTGATGAACACAAATATTAGTGGTGTCAAAGCTTCTGTATTAAAACTGGAGGGAAAAATAAGCACATTAAGAAAAAGACAGCTATCACTTCTTGATTCAAGTAGTAAAATAGATGCTGTAACCAAAATCTTTGAACAATTGATTTCTATAATAGTTAGGCTAGCTTCTGAAGAAAGCCTCTTAAGAAAAATAGGAAAACAAATCAGAAAAACACAAAAACGAGTTAATGCTCTGGATAATATCTTAATCAAAGAAATAAAAAACGAGATATATGTTATTAATGAAGCATTAGAAGATCAGGATAGGGAGGAGATAGCTAAAATACAGGTCTTTATGAAAAAGAGGAGAAGCTAATTCCTATATTCCTTTAATTTTGTTACATTAATAAAATATGTGTGTGAGTACCATTTTTAGGATAATCATTTCTTCCACAACTAAGACTAAGGATTATGGGTATAGAATACATGCTTGGTATGATGAGAAACTAACATTTCCTGCCTCAGAAGCAAGTTATATCAGATATCAATTGCCATTTACAATGGAAGAACTCAATGACGGATATCTACCTTGCTAGGTTCGAGTGATAATCGATGGACAAGAAATACACTTACAACGATTTTCGTTCTATGATCAAACTGATTAAACCTGTAAAGAGAAAGAAAATCACAAAAATAGTACTCTGTTGATGTAGACAATTTCTTCCTTTTCGTAAAATCTTTCAATTGCTTCTTCTAATATTTCTGGATTTTCATGAATTTTCATTCTTCCTATATTATGCATCGCGTCGCTTTCATAGATTCCTAAAGCCCTAAATTGAACTGCTTTTTTTGGTGTTTTTAATGAACGATCGTGTTAAAGTTTCATACTATCAACCTTTTACGACGTTTTAAGATTATTTCTTTTTTCTACGTACTAATATGCTGATTGCCGCCATTAAAACGGAAATTAGATAAAATCCTGGTATGATACTTGGAATGACAGTAGTAGAGGTGGTGGTCGAACTGGGATTAACGGTAGTAGTTGTTTTAGGATACATGGAAGAAGGTGTAGTCGTTATTAATGATGTAGTTTCTCCATTAGGATTAGAATTTTCATAACTTACTAAAACTAATGATACACTGAAGTTTAATGAATTATATACAAGATCCGCTGATAATAACACTCCTTTACTGGTATTAAACGTATAAGTTTCTTGTGTACTATCAAATACAGAGATTAAATGTGAATTATTGAAAGTCCAACTCACCATTGTTTCATTAATTGAAAGATTATATTCACTATTGGAACCCAATCGATATGTAACTTCTTCAGCAAAGGTAAAATTAACTCCATCATTATACTTAAATCGGGTAGATTATACCATCGGAAATCCAAGAGCCATACCTGAATCTAGAAGCATTATTATATAGTTGATCTTATCATCTAGCTGAGTATATTCAATTTTATCATCAATTATGATTGAAAAATACTCTTGGAATTCAGTGTACGAGTGATTGAGAACATCAAAGTTAGCTAAATCTTTTAAGATATTAAGCCGAATAATACTCCCTTCAATTATTTCATTAGATTATCAGTTGATGAGCTCGCTCAAACGGTTGGTCAGTTCTTGATAAAGAAGTTTTTTCTTCGTGATGCTTAAGGAGAAGAGTTTTTTAACAATCATTTTAGTAGAAATAGTAAAAATATAATTCAGCTTAATAATACTATCTTTAATTGCCCCCTCATCTTTTGATAACGATATTCCTTCCATTCTCAAATTACTAGTAATTCCTGCCACAATAACATTATCAAATTCCTCAAATAATATAACTGATGGGCGTTTTTTAATTTCGAAGGTATCTGTAAACTGAATCTGAGCAAGAATCACGTCTCCAGCTTTATACATTTTCCCACGCCTCGTCCTCTTTATTATCCCATAATTCTTTCATTTTTTCTTGTTGGATCTTGTGAAGAAACTCATCATATTGGTTGTTGATAGATACATTTTTATAAAAAGTAATTAACTCAGAAATGAGCTCATTATAGGTTTGTCGTGAATGCTTCTTCAGTTCTTTTAATGCATTCAAAACTTCTTTATCTATTTGAATTGTAGTCTTCATTATAGTTCACTTATAACCATTTATAACCATTTATATAAATATTGAGATTTGAGTAATAACAATCTATTCTTCAAAGCTTTGTTGTAAAGGTTGTTCTTTAATCATCTGGCTCACACTCCTATAAAAGCAACTAACTTGATACAAAATTCTTTTTTTCCCAAGGAATAATATCTATTGTCTGTGTGAAAGTAAGAGAAAGGATCAGAACTCTTCAAATTATCTATAAAAAACTATTATGTTTTATTTTAATCTGGATCATAAGTTCCTAGTTTCACTTTTTCAAGAATTACCGAGATAGTCACTACTGCTAAATATGATCCAATAAAGATAAGAACTAGTGAAATCAAACTAAGAAAGCTAAAGATAAAAATCTCTACAATTCCAAATAGACTACCATAATAGATACCAATTTGTCTTATTTGTAATGTGGATAAATTACTTTTTAGAAGGGTCATCATCTTTACCCCTTTTTAGATAATAAATATGTAAAATGTAATAAAAATAACGAAAGTACTGAGAGTGAAAATATATTTTTCAGTGAGGGAGACTAATGATGAGAATATGAAATGATAGAGAAAATTGAATAAAAAAAATGAAACTATTCCAATTATACAATGTATAACCATTTTGGGGTTGCTTGGAATAATAATACTATCTTTCTTTTGTACCAAATAATTTACACCTACTTTGCAGTATATCTACAATTTTTAATGTGTCATTTTCCTTTCTTTTTCCATTTAATGTTATAAAAAATTCAGTTTTCCCGCATCACCTCAACTAAAAATTACCTGTGGCAATATTTCATCGCGTACAAATGTATTTCAATTCCTCCATGAATCCTGGACGCACTATTGTACATACCAAAACTTTAATTATTCCCAAGTTTAATTCTTCTTAGGTTATTCTTATTTTTTGGTTAGACTCCTCTTGCTGAATCATCCTCCCTATGCTCGAAGTATCATTCCTTCACTCCTGCGTATATCTTCACTCATTCTTGTCATCCTTCTTTCTGGTTGCATTCAACTTTTGGACTAGGAGCAGATCCAAGAAAACATTCCTCCTACCGCTCCTGAGGTTCTTATCGAACCAGATCCCGCATTCAGTAATAGTTCTCTTACATGTATTATCATTGATACCTAGTTGAAGGATCTAGAAACACCCCTCCCTTGGCACCTATTGTTCTCATTGAACCTGATCCTGCATATAATAATGACACTCTTAGCTGTATAATCCTCGTTTCGAGCTATGATGCAGATAATGATACAGTTACTTATTTTTATGAGTGGTTTCGAAATGGGAATACGACTGGTTTGACAGGGGAGACTGTTTCTCCTACTCTGACTTCAGTTGGAGATGAATGGGCATGTATAGTTACCCCCTATGATGGAACTGATTATGGCTCCCCTGGAAATGATACCATTGTGATTTCACAAGCTGAAGGACCTGAAAACATCCCTCCCTCGGCACCTATTGTCCTCATTGAACCTGATCCTGCATATAGTAATGAAACTCTTAGCTGTACAATCCTTGTTTCTAGCTATGATGCAGATAATGATACAGTTACTTATTTTTATGAGTGGTTTCGGAATGGAATCACGACTGGTTTAACAGGTATCTCTGTACCATCAAATCAGACTTTGATTGGAGATGAATGGACATGTGTGGTCACTCCTTATGATGGGCGTGATTTTGGGCTTTCTGGAAGTGATAGCATTACAATTAAGGTCATTATTTCGGGTACTTATAATCTCAATCCATCTATTTCTTTTAACTGTGCTTTTGGACTTCTTGACTTACAATATACGCAGTTTACCTTTGTAGACGATGGTTCAACAGTAGTTATCCAACCAGCTATGAATGGTGAAGGGTATATGACGGGTTCTTCGGCATCAGAAGGTACTATAGATGTTAGCTTTTATTCACCTGGATCCTGTTCTTATCTGTTCGCCTTACAGGGGACTTTTATCGATAATGACACTTGGCAGGCGACATTTACAGTAAAATTTTTTGGTAGCACGTGTTTTGATTGTACTTCTCAATCGTGGCAAATCACAGGAACCAGAGTATAGAAGAAGCTAATCTTAGATCAAAGTGAATCTAACATTATTCATATCTAAAAATAGTAGGTGTATTATTAAGATAGAATATAAAGTCTAATTGTTATTTCCCCTTCCTCGTTGGTTCAGAATTTCTTCCCATAGCGATTCAATTTCGGTTATTCGTTTTAATTGTTGATCATTAGTCGCAATTTTTCCATCTACGGCCAAAGAGGTAGCAGCGATTCCAGCGTCAAAATAATCTAACTCGTACACCTCCTCTAAGCGGCTTGTTTCATGTAATACAAGGGGAGTAATCGGGTAGGATTTATTCAGGATATTAGGAAAATCATGGATGAGTAAGCTGTATTTTTCCATTCTTTCTTCATTTGAAAATCCTCGACTTTTTAAAACAAGATCAAATTCTACCAGTGTGAAAGAAGGAATCCACCAATTATCCCAGGTATTAACGCAGTTTAAGGCTGATTTTCCGATCAAATGCCATTTATGTTCTGTATTTGCTGCGGAAAAGAGGATTATGGTGTCAATAACGGGCATTGTCTCGCTTCCTATTTTAGAGATGCCTTGTTTCCTTCTCTAAGTAATATTTCTGTTGCTTTATGATCATCAGGATCATAATTCAAATTATTGAGACTTCCGATGAATGTCTTGTTATTTTTTACTGGAATTAACCGGATTTCTTTTCCAGAAGGGATTAATATGAGAGAATCTCCTGTTTTTAGCCCGAGTTTTGTTCGAGTTTTTTTATCTATAACAATCCGATTGTTTTTATCAATTTTTGTAACAGACATTTCAGGTCAATTCAATATGAAATGGTAAGTTTTAATATTTTGTGGTTAAATAAAACAATTTTTACCATTAAACAAAAAACCTCCGGAATATGGCTTGTAACTTTGGATAACTTACAAACTGGATGACACTTAATTTTATGTAAAAAGTCTTCATTAACGTTGGATATGTTACCGAAAATACGTATGTTGATACGTATGATGTACTATAACTCTGGTTAAACGACATCCAGACTATATAAAGAAAACATAAAGATTTTCGTTGAATTAACGTTGGATAAGATTAGTTTTTTATATGTAAAGTATGTCTATCACGACAAAAAAAAAGATCAAACAGTATGTTAATACATACAGTTTGTGAGGATGACAAAATAATCTGAATTTTCTAGATGAAATAATCTGAATGTTAAATAAATCTGAATGTAAAATGATAAGTTTCTATTCATTAATTAGTTAAGTAATTCATTAATTAATGTTTCTATAGCTATACTAATTTGGAAACTATTCCTATATCACTTTTTTTCGGAATTCAAGAAATTATTCTAAAAATATTCTATTTACAATCTGTCTGGTTGGTGAAAAAGCTATTTCGTTAATAAAATTGTCTTCTGGTATTTTTTCAAAGAATAATTCAAATTCTTGAACAAAATCGATCATTTTTTTTCTTACAATGGATAATTCATCTTCGATTAACACAGCAGCTGTAAGTACTTTATTTATTGGTATAGTGGCTTTGACAAAAGTTACCTTAAACCGCTTTATAATTATTCCATTAATTGACGTTTATGGTTGGAAACTATTTACTAACTCAATAAACAACACCAAAGCAGAATCAGTTAAGATGTATGCTATTTATTGCGTTCTTATGGAATCAATAGCTAGAAATGAATCAATTGAAAAAAGATACAAAATTATTGGTAATTATAAAAATGATTTTATTTCTAAATCTATAGACATTGTAGAAATATATCTGAAGTTAATGCATAAGTATTAGTTTGAACAATATAAATTACAAGGTGTTTGGTTTGCTGTATAAAAAATTAAACAATGAGATTGAAATGCCAATGTCTGGCTTTGGAGTTTTTCAGATTACTGACAAAAAACTCTGTGAACAATCTGTTTATGATGCTATTACGACTGGGTATCGTTTAATTGATACAGCAGCTTCCTATATGAATGAAGAAGCAGTTGGATTTGGAATCAAACGGAGTGGAATTCCCAGAGAAGAACTTTTTATTACTACTAAACTCTGGATCCAGGATACAGGCTATGAAAAAACCAAAGTTGCGTTTGATAAAGCTCTTAAAAGATTGCAATTGGATTATTTGGATCTGTATCTTATCCACCAACCATTTGGTGATGTTTACGGTTCATGGCGAGCGATGGAAGAACTCTATCGTGAAGGTAAAATCAGAGCCATTGGTGTTAGTAACTTCCACCCTGATCGTCTTGTTGATTTGATTATTCATAACGATATATCTCCAGCTGTTAATCAAGTTGAAGTTAATCCGTTTTGTCAACAGATTGAAAATAATAAAGTCATGAAAGAATACAATGTCCAAATGGAATCGTGGGCTCCTTTTGCTGAAGGAAAAAATAATCTTTTCCAGAATGAAGTTCTCGTTTCAATCGGTAATGAGCATCAAAAATCTGTTGCACAGGTTGTTTTACGTTGGTTGGTCCAACGAGAGATTATTGTAGTTTCTAAATCTACACACAAAAATAGAATTATTGAAAATTTCAATATTTTTGATTTTGAATTAACCGATAAGGATATGGAACGAATTGGAACGCTTGATACTAAAGAGAGTTGTTTCTTTTCACATCGTGACCCCAGTGTTGTTAAACGACTTGGGGAAAGAATTATGGATATATAAAACGTTATATAAAAAGTAATATATCGTTGGTATTACACACGAACCTCCTTATATTCTATGAAATAATCTAGAAAAATTGTTTCAGAACTTAATGCAAATTTTATCCAAGAATTTATAAGATAATAAGAGTAAATCTTTCATGAACTAAGTTTGTTGAATAAAGTGGCAAAGATGGCAACCATAACTCTTGAAACAATTTATAAGGAATTATTAGAGCTTAAGAAAAAGGTTGAACGATTAGAACTCCTCATTACCTTGCCTGAAGAAGAATTATCTAATTCAGAAATTCAAGAGCTTAAGCAGATTAGTAAACGAATGGCCGATGGTGAAAAAATACTTTGGAAAAGGGCATGAGGGTTCAATAACAGTATGTATTCCATTTTCTTAAGTAAACAGGCAAAAAAATTCCTATCGACATGTGATGATAACTTACGAAAACGCCTTGATGAACTATTTGAACTCTTAATGGAAGATCCTCTCCCTTTACATAATTATGATATTGCGAAGATCAAAGGTTTGGAGAAGACTTACAGGATCAGATTAGGGGCTATTCGAATAATAATTGAATTAATACCAAAGACAAATGAAATTTTTATATTAAAAATTGATAAAAGAGCAAAAATTTATAGAGATTTATGACGATAATCTTCCTAATCACCTTTTTTATTGAAAACAGATGGAATAAGCACATATCGTTGGGTATAACTAGTTTTTTATATAAAACGTTATATAAAAAGTAATATTTCATTGGATAAGTTTTTCAGTTGAATGACCGACTAGTTTTATTCTCGGGAGGCCAAAAGCGGTAAAGATCAAAATAATAGTTATTATTCCAAGAAATGATCCTTCAGTAAAATCATCTAATGAAAAGAGGATGATGAAGAGGAGTGAGAATAACATAATAATCATTAAATGATATTGCTACTTTTCAAAGACTAGGGAAAGAGCGGAATGATCTTTTAGCAATCACTCAAAATCTTTTGAAAGTCAGTTTATTGGGAGATAGCTCGTTCTTATCTGTAAAATTCTCTGCTTATTTATTTTTACGGTGTTTTACATGGGAATATTTAAATACTGATCAAAGGATGTTCATATATCAATTTAATTTTTTAGTCGTAAATTCAATATTAGAAATAATACTTGGTAATATAGGGCCCAAAAGTGCTTCAATAAATTTTTTTCAGTAATAAACAATATAGAATATGATTTTTTCCCCTTAGAATTTGGTGAAAGAATTGCCTCAAGAGATTAAGATAGAAATTAAAGGTTTAACGAAATACTACGGTTCCACTCGCGGGATAGAGGATTTAGATCTCGAGGTTCAAACTGGTGAAATATTTGGTTTTCTTGGTCCTAATGGAGCAGGGAAAACGACAACTATACGCTGCATGATGAATACACTCTTGCCTACTAAAGGAGAAATAAAAATTTCAGGTGAGTTAGTTTCACGGGGAAATTCAAGGTTACGAGAGAAGATAGGGTATATCCCCGGCGAATTGGCCTTACCCGAATATTATACAGTTAATGAATTCTTAAGCTATATAGAAGCCATGCGCACCAAACCATCGACACGACGACAAGAAATCATAGACCGATTCGATCTCAATTCGAACCTCAAGAAGAAAATCGGTGCCTTGTCAAAAGGAAATAAACAGAAAGTCGGTATTGTTGCAGCTTTTATGAATGATCCTGAAGTATTAATCATGGATGAACCAACAGCGGGATTAGATCCTTTGCTCCAACAGGTAGTGTTTAAACTCCTTTTAGAATCGAAGAAGGAAGGAAAAACACTCTTTATGAGTTCTCATAATCTTGAAGAAGTTCAACGGGTATGTGATCGTGTTGGTATAGTTAACGATGGCTTTCTAATTAGTATCGAGGAGATTGAGGATCTTAATAAGGATGTTCCCCGTATCTTGGAGGCACGTCTTCGAAGTCCAGATGAAGCACGCCTGATTGAATTTGGTGATCGTCTTTTAGAGTTTCGAAAAGAAGATAATTTCGTTAGATTGTTAATTCGGATGGAGGATTCGATTAAAGACAATATTGGTATTCTTTTAGCTATGGATCCTGAAGAACTTATCTATCCTCCTGCGAGCCTTGAAGAGTTCTTCCTGCAATTCTACGAAGGAAAAACAAAGGTGAACATGGAATGATAGTTCAATTCACAGTTCGGCGCTATTGGCTCGATTTGAAAAGGCATAGGACTTTTGCTTTGTTAGCAGCTATAGTCTTGGCGGTAATCGTGGCCGCATTTGGTATAATCTACCCTGGTCCAGAGTTCTTCGGAACTTTTTTCGAAATACCTGTTATTCAGGCTCTTATTGGATCGATACCTGATGTTGACAATCCCGGTCTACTCTTCTGGTTTCTATTGCTGTTTTCTATATTCGCCAACATTATCTACCCTGTAATAGGAATCTTTTTTGGTGCTCGGATATTGCCATGGGACGAACGAGATGGGAAAGAACTCATTTTTAGTACTGAAAAGTCCCCACTCAGATATTTTTTGGAGAATTTATTGCTTGTTATTGTCTTAATTCCGCTTGTCGTGTTACCTGCGTATCTCGTAGGAGTAGGATCGCTGTTATCAGGTGGAGGTGGCGTGTCTTCTTTTACGATAGCATTTATCCTTCCCCTTTTTTTTGCATTCGTTGTAACAACGGTAACGAGTTTGGGTTGTGCGATTTCGTCTTCCACAAGAACCGGTTATGCTTTAGGCGGTCTTTTTTTTATAGTTTCGTTTACTTTGGACTTACTTCAACAGGAAATTGATTTCGTGAAGGATATCAACCTAATGACACAAATTGGCGCTATTGAACACGCCTTAAATGGAACGTGGAATGAAGAATTCATCCTCAGATGCCTTTTTCTAGTGATACTTCTCATAGTCTTGACAATTTTCTTCTTATATCGAATAGATCACATTAAAACACGGTCAGCTTATCAAGAAACGGTTGAAGAAGAAAATGATCATGGAAAACGGAAAATAATGGCTAGATTTTCCTTCATTCGTAAATTCGTACGAACTCCTATTGAGTCGATTCTCTCACGAACAGGTTGGAACTATCCCGCTTTTCGAGATCATCTCCAGTCCTCAGCTGGATTATTCCTGATATATTTAGTTGTAACGAGCATGCTACTAGCGATTGTAGTTATTGTGTATCCTGGAGATGCAGCGATGGAGGTTGTAATTTCTGATTTGGATATAGTATTTGAATCTCCTATCATAGCAGCTTTTCTGTTTGGACATAGCTTGACTGCGACTTTGGAAGGATTCTTACTATACAAAATCATGGCATTTCATTGGATATACTACGGTCCTTTTCTCTTCATTGGAACCTACACTATTATTATGCGTGATCGTAATGCTGGATATGACGAAATCACTTGGTCTATGCCTCGAACTCGTACCCGTATCATTATGGAAAGGACAATTGCAGCTCTTGTGTACCTCTGGATAATTATGCTTGCTAATTTTGTGGTGCTTTACGCTAGCCAAATTGTTCTTGGAACATATGCAGATGTTGTGTTGTCAGACTTTGGGGCTACTGTTTTAACCTTTATCTTTCTCGGAATTGGGTACAGTCTTTTTCTCGTTCTCTTTGTGGCGTTAGCTTCCATTCCCCGTCCCAAATACCTTTTGGTAGCACTTCTTAGCGTTTTTCTCATAGCAGTTTTCATACCAATGATTTCTATCCTGAATCAAGATTTGTCATGGTTACTCTACCTTACCCCCTTTTATTATTTTGATGTGGCAGGAATTTTTCTGCAAGACATTTCCTTTGAGAAAGTAATTCCAGAATTAATCGTTTTCGGAGCAGTTATTACCGCATTCTTCATTGCTGTGACCACAAAGTGGATCCCGACAAGAGATATCGCCTAAATTGCTTCGTCTTCATCTAATAAACACAAATTTCCGACTTTTTTCTTCTTCCCTTTTCCTTTTTTCTAATTCATTTTACAATTAAAATTTCACTGTCTTAATGAGCAAGAGTTTTCAACACTTGTCTACACCACGAAATTTCGGGTTTATATATTCCGATCGAGCTTTTTAAACTCGGTGTATACATTTAGGGATAGTACGTTAGATATATCACTATACTTACGTAAAAACGTACAGAAAATGGAATATGACCTTAGTTAAATTAAAAACTTAATATAGGCAAGTGTTTTCAAGTGCTTGAAAATTTTGAAGACTAAGGAGCTGTTGTTTTTGGTATAATTTTTGTATGGAAGAACATTCCATACAACCATATGAGTATCAAGATAGGCAATAATAACGAGATATCATTCGGAAAGACGATTACAAAGGCAATTAAGACCAAATCAATTACTACTCCAAGTATCCAATGATAAGGTGTTGGAGATAGCCCATCGTAGAATATAATAAAGGCTAAAGTAGCAATAGCCGAAGAAATGATTATCAATGGTGTTAAATAGTCATTTATGGCCAATAAATCGAGAACAGATAATCCACTCAAGACGAATAAAATCATAATAAGAACCCAAGTAATTTTTCCAATATAAGTAGTTAATTTTAGGGGTATTACTTTGTCTAAGAGCCAAGATCGTCCTGACCATCCGGTATAAACATTACTTTTTTTGTCATAACTATATATCAGGAAAATTAAATGTATTAAACCGTGTGCTATTAGGTACAAGCCTAAAAATAATTGTTCTATTCCTGTTATCTCTAATATATTCATAAAAATATCTCCATAATATTCTTAAAATGATCCCAGTTCTTTTATATGAATTATTTAACACTTTTCTTTGAATTTTATATTTTACTAAACTAATTGGCTAATTTTCTCTCCATTTCATAAGCAAAACCCCGAATAAAAGCGAGAATAAAGAAACTATATTCTTTTTAGATAAAGCAACGTGAAGTTTTTCATAAGTTAAACGTTGGAAAGCTGCACAGCTGTTATTTATTTGAACCTTACCCCGTATTGGTTAGTAAATTCGTTAAAATGCATATATTGTGGAATTGTTCTGTCACCTATTTAAGCGATGGGTGAATTTCGTTTGAGAGAAGATGGAAATGGGAATAAAGCACAGGTTCATGAAAACTTTCGTCATGAGATTCGGTATACCTAGAGTCAAACGAATGATAGCGAAGCAGAGATCGCTGCTTGAGATGTCTGGGATTCTTCATCCTAGATCAGATTCTCCTAAAAGGTTTGAGATATCTCTCGAGATGTTGAATCTCTTTCAAGAGCGAGATGGTATCGAAATAAGGCATAAATTGCCTATTAGACGCCTTCTTTCAATCTCTCTCAACAGGATTGCTTCGAATGCTTTGCACAGTACTTTGGGTGCTCCGTGTGTGAAGATATGTCCATTTTCAAAGAGTTCTGATACGTATGAACGACTAAAAGCTGTAACAGAGAGACGATGAAGTTTGGTTTCAATAAAGTAACAAGTAAACAACCCTATATTGAGAACTATCTTTTGGGTTGGAGAGAATTACGGATTAAGGGCAAACAAATACGCAGAGATGAAGGTACAAGATATACATTTGAAAGGGAATGATCTCTATCTTGAACCTAAGGATAAATAACATTTGGACTATATTAGCTCAAGAGCGCTATAAAGCGAATGTAAAACTTTTCACATATTAAACGTTGGTTAAAGAAGAAATTGTAAAGTTATCAAACAATTCTCTCAAGAATCCCAGGAATAGTCATTGGTGATAAGGCTTTCATAAATTCCTTTGATTCTCCTCCTTGATCAATAGTGATTACTCGATAGGTTAAACCTGTCATATTCCGCAATTTCTGGGCTGCTGTAGATGCGATAAACCTTGAACGAACATTAGCTGATTGTCCAATCCATAGAAAAATCTTTTTCAGTGTGTTATCCAGTAAAACATAAACAGAGTCCTTCTTTAATAAGCGAGAGGAGCTTTTATAGGGTTCAAGTTCACCAGAATCATCTTCGGATATTTGGAAAAGTGTTTTCTCTTCCTTTTCATGAACTAACATTTTAACTCAGTTTCCGAAGTCAAATTAATTATTTCCAGATTATGACCATCAAGTTGAAAAAGCGAACTAAAGAAGTTCCCCGAATATCAACTTACTTTTTCCTCTACTACTTGGTTTTTTTCAGTTTTTATGTATTTTATCCCAGTTTTATTTTGTAAGAAGACTGTTTAAAGTGTGGGTCTCGTGAGGAGAGAGTTTTTCACAGAATTTTTCTATTAATATGTATGATGTTGTTTTACATTGATTATGTCCTAGTTTCTATAATTGCCACTTCTACTTAAATTGATACGTTAGATACATTCTGATACTCAATCAAAGTTATAAACATTTGATTAAACAGATAACTGTTTGATAAATTCTGGTTGAACTTAAATGGAAAATCGTCGTATCGACTTAGATAGATATGATAAAGCCATAATTATCCTTTGGGCTGTTTTAATTGCTTTATTACTTGGAGGAATTGAAGCACAGGCATTTGTCTATTATTTGGACTATGAACTACATAACTTTCCGTTTTATTGGATGATTTACGCGTTTTTTATCTTTTTGATGTTATCAATTGTTCCATTCCTCACACGAGAGAAAACTGACTGGTTGTTGACGATTGGTGGCTCTTTTTTGATCCAATTTTTTCAAGATATTGGACATTGGTTGACTAAAGCGCTTTTTCAAGGCACCTGGAAATTTGGTGATCCAGTCTGGACTCCTTTATGGGATCTTTTTCAAATTAATTTTCCGATTCCACTATTCTGGATTATTGATTGGATAATTTTTGGTGTATTTTTTATCGTGTGGTGGATTTTAGACAGATATTTGGCAGTGGCTAGCTAACTTCGGTGATAAATGGAGTAACGGTAAAATTCGTTGTTATTGAAAATTCTTGGATGTCATATAAGTATTAATTGGAGGTTGGGGTCACTTCGACAAGATAGAAACAACACATATTTATACTGACTTATTAAGTCTGTTTACGAATAATAATAAGAATAATAATCCAAGGACGAATATAAATAATCCAATTCGATAGAAAACCTGTGGTAAAGAAAAGCTACTAGGATCTGTTGCACCAGCCATAGAGGGATAGGGATCACTAGCATGAGCTGGACCAGCTATTAAATATCCACCTGTACCATTGTAATCTGACCAGCTATTTCCTTCCAAAACTGTTTCATCATACCATTGATTGTTTGTGCCATCATCATAAGCTTGTGATTTTCTATTCTGTCTATTCGCGATAAAAGAATTATGATGGATGAAATTATTGTCTGAATCATTAATTAATTCTATCCCGTAATCTCCATTCCCAAAAAACGTATTCCAAACAATAAAGTTGTAATCAGAATAATCAAGGGAAATACCATTCTCATTATTACTGGTACAGGTATTATTGGCTACTATCAAAGATTCAGAACCCCTAAGGGCGATACCATCCTTGGAATTGATGGTGCAGATGTTGTTTGCTACTGTTGAAGAACTACTTTCATAAAGGGTAATGCCATTCTTGCCATTGTTAGTACAGATGTTATTAATTATAGTTGAAGAACTAGAATACTCAAGGTCGATGCCATTTTCTCCATTGCTGGTACAGGTGTTGTTAGCTACAATAGAAGAAGTAGTATAACTAAGGTAAATACCATACTCATTATTCTTGTTACAAATGTTATTGACCAATTGGTTCTTATCACAATAATATAGAGCTATTCCTATAGAAGTATGAGTATAGTTTTGGTTTTTCACGATCGTATTGTTACAATTTACTAGAATAAGCTGTCCACATGTCTCAGTAATCGTCCTATCAGTTATATTCTCCAAAAAAACTAGAGGGAGTTCATTAACTATGTTATTCTCAACTGTACACGAAAATATTTCCACTTTGGAGAACTGCCAAAAAACAACCCCATCATCAAAAAAAGTGTTATTGACTAAGGTCAAAGAACTGCTTTCGTAAAGGTACATGCCCGACCCATTATTGTTGGTACAGGTGTTCTTAGCTATAGTTGAAAAATCAGATTTCCTAAGGTCAATGCCATCTTCACCATTGCTGGTACAGATGTTGTTATCTATTATTGAATAATTACTTCCGTAAATAGAGATGCCAGGCCCAGTATTGCTGGTACAAGTGTTGTTGGTTATACTCGAAGAACTAGAATAATAGATATAGATACCATCCTCTTCATTGCTGGTACAGGTGTTATTGACTACTTTTGAAGAACCAGAAATTCTAAGAGAGATAGCAGCTCCTCCATTGTTGGCACATGTGTTATTGACTACCGTCGAAGAACTGCTTCCGTGAAAGGAGACTCCAACTCTTCCATTGTTGGTACAGGTGCTGTTGACTATAGTCAAAGAAGTAGAATGATACACATAGATGCCATCCCCTACATTGCTGGTACAGGTGTTATTGGCTACCCTCGAAGAACTACTGCCGTGAAGGAAGATGCCAATTCCTCCATTGCTGGTACAAGTGTTGTTGGCTATAATCGAAAAACTAGAATGATAGATATAGATGCCATCCCCTCCAGTGTTAGTACAGGTGTTATTGGCTACCCTCGAAGAACTACTGCCGTGAAGGGAGATGCCAGGTCCATTATTGGTGGTGCAGGTGCTGTTGGCTATAGTTGAAGAACTAGAATGATAGATATAGATACCATCCTCTTCATTGCCGGTACAGATGTTATTAGCTATCATCGAAGAAGCAGAATACTCAAGGGAGATACCAGGCTTTGTATTGCTGGTACAGGTGTTGTTAGCTACTATCGAAGCAATACTTTCATAAAGGGAGATACCAGGCCCAGTATTGCTGGTACAAGTGTTGTTGGCTATAATTGAAGAATCAGACTCCCCAAGGCCAATACCATCCTCACCATTATCAATACAGATGTTGTTAGCTACTGTCGAAGAAATACTTTCGTAAAGAGAGATACCAAGCCCATTATTGCTGACACAGGTGTTGTTGGCTAAAATTGAAGACCTAGAATGATATATGAAGATACCAATCCTATCATTATTGGTACAGATATTGTTAACTATTGTCGAATTAGCAGAATACCTAAAGTAGATGCCATGATAATCATTGCTAATACAGGTATTGTTGCTAATAGTAGCTGTTCTTGGGGTAACATCATTTACATATATACCAGAAAGAATAGAATAGCGAATCCAACAATTTTCTATTCTAAAATGTTTCGTTGTCCCCGTGATGTAAATTCCATAATTTGAAAAAGCATCTATAATCCAATTAGCTATAATATATGGATCATTAGTCGTTCCCGTACCATTATTCGCTATAACAGCTAGTTGAGCATCATTGGTAATATTAATGGGGTCATGCCCAGTGTAACTCTGGGGTATTGTTATGTTTGTTAAAACAAACGAGTCTGATAAACTAAATTGGACTGGAGAAACACTGATACCCAGATACCACAATAAAACAGTAAAAGAAAAACAAATTTGTGAAAAGCTGTTTCTATTCCTTAACACCTTTCCTCACGATTAAATGCCTTTCTTTCCAATATACCGAGACATTCAAATAATAGACTTTACCAATAAAAACCTTTCTAATGAGAGGTTGGTTTTCTTCTTGAGGTCTTTTTATAAGAGGGTACGGGTGGTGGAGTATCAGGAGAATGATCTCCTTTACACCAGAGTATTAATACTTATAACTTACTCTTAGCCACATTCAATATTTGATGGGATTCCTTAGAGGCTTATTTACTCCTGAAAATCAAGATATTTTCCTCATAGTTCAGATTACGATTTTTATCCTCCTTGATCATGAGCGTTAGAGAAATAGCATCAAAAATCCTTTTAAAATTAGGAGTTATTCCATTAAAACCAGTATTTAATCAAGATATAAATATTGGAACAAGGAAAAGGAAAATTCAAATCACCCATCTTTCAAAGCATTATAACTTTTCATTATCTCCTCAATCATGGATAAACAAAGCGTATCTACTTTGTAAGAGGGAAGGAAATCCCCGAAACGACCATAATGTTTATATAATTTGTTATAAGTGATTATTTTTGTGTTTAAATTTAAGTTCAAGATTGGGAAAAAGTTTCCAGGAGATTCATGAGTTTATCTTTAAAGTCAGGATCAATTGGATTCAAAATAGGTATATTTTCTAAGTTACCACGAAAATCACTATTAAAAGTAATAAACGATTTAACCTGGGAAGCTAGAGCGATAGCTGCATGTAACGCGTCAGCTGCATAAAGATTGTGTTCAAAAATTTGTTTCCGAGATGCCATGATAGCAGATCGTGTTACAGGGATTATTTTTAGTACTTTTTCTTCAGTCATTTCTCCAAGTTCAGAAAGGAAGAAATCCAGAGCTATTTTTGCAGCTTTTTCTTCAATCTTTTCAAGATTGACTTGTTTTTTTAAAGCACGAAATATTTCAAGTATAATCCATTCACAAGTAACCCCCTGAAACTTAGGAGTCAATTGATTGAGTAACCAGTCTGCGAGAGCGTTGTTTTCAACGGGGCAGTATGCGTTATAAAAATTATCTATTTTAACCTTCTTTTTGGCCACTTTACATAACAGCTCTTATTGCTTTTATTTTTACACTGATTAAGGAAAAACAAAAAGTTATAGGTCGAAAGTACTGGTGATACAATCATTTAATTATGAATAGGAGAGGAAATCGTGATCGATGTCCACAATCATATGCAAAGGAGGATAATTCCTTCAGATTTAGTCCAAAGAAAAGGATTCTTTAGCATGTTGGAAGACATTAATACTGGAATGTGCTGCTATTTCATCAAGGTTTGCTACTCGTAGAATGACAAAGTTTGATAAAAATTCTTTTATGGTGGAGCACTATCTTCTAAATTCATGGATAGAATGTGTGAATGTCTGATGTTCGAAAATTATTGTCAAAATTTCGATATATTTTGACTGTTAACTCCAGCGATTCCTTTAGGTTATCAGATGATATTTCAGGAACGCCATAAGCTAAGAGGAGTATATTCTTTGTATGATTCTGAATTCGTGAAAAATGGGCATCACGATATGGATAAATAGAAATTATCTTATTATTTGATTCTACAACTAGTTCCGTTCCTTTTAAAAGTTTTAATTCCTTCATACCTATTCCATGAAATTCTTCATTAGTTTCAGACATCCTTATGTTTAAATACACTTTTTTGGATTCTTCTAGCATCGTATTCAAGTCATAAGCTCCTAGAGTAATCCTAGTTACAGCTGAGGCGATATTATATGAATCGACAAACGTATTTATGCGCCATAGAGGTTTTTTAGCTAATATACGGCGCACTAGCGCTTCTGAAGCAGGCCTTGTTTTTGTGGGATCTATATTTATTGCCCAATAGAAATCACGATAAGCCCTAATTCGCAAATCATCCTTTATGTTCACTAGGTTAAATTTCTCTTTTATTTGAGTGAAATATTGTTGTTCAATCTGATTGATGTTTTTGGGGGTTTTTGAAATTGTGACCTCACTCAGATGGATCATTGAAATTCTTAAATGTCGAAACTCCTTCCTGATCTGGTTATCCCATCTAACAATCAGTTCCACTCATTCATCACCTACTTCCTCAAGCTTTAATTATTGAACTTTCCATTTATTCGAAACATCGGACTGTAAAACTTATTCTTTTTTTATTCCTATGAAACTAATACGTATGATGTCATTTAACATTGGAAGGAAAGGAATTTCTAGAGTTATTTGACCCTTTTTTCAAAAATTAGACGTCATTTTCTGGGTATTCAAGTTTGAGTATTTTTTCTCGTCCATCTAATACCGCGATAAAGAGTTCCAATAGCTGTCTTCCAATTAATGGCTCTTTACAGTAAGGTGTTGTATCTACTTCTATAATTGTTTCATCTAACAATTCTTCAACTTCGATTAAAGTATTAGCAGTTCTTAAAATGAATTTTTCTCCTGAAAAAGTTTCAACTATGGGAATTTCATCTTCCATAACCTCAAATGTATGTAATTCTAGATCCTCATAAATTTCCTCTGGAATCACAAGAAAACCATCATATCCTGTATCTAATAGTACATTTAAACTCTTCTGTTTTGACCCAAGAAGGTTCTTGATTGTTAACTCTGGAATTTTAGGCGCTAAAATATTACTATATCCTGTTTTTTCATAACTATATTCTACATTCATCTCTGTACTCTCCTTCCAAATCCAAAGGTTCTTTTTTGCACTTCTTTACCGACTTGAAATACAAAACAGTGCTCTCCTTCAAGTTTCAAGTCTTTTATCTTCGAAATTATTGGATCTAAAGTATCACCAGAGGTTAGAAATTCACCTTGACCAATCAGAATCCACTTCCCAAAGTATTCCTTGTGTAAAGTTGTTTTTAGTTTTCTATAAGTGAGCAGATTCATTTGACGTTGTTTATCTTTTTTTGTCAAGGTTTTTTTGCTTTCCATCCACACTTGCATTGCTTTTGTAATCGCTTCGCCTAATTTGAGTCCTTCTTGAGCTGCTTTCGCCTTAAAATTAGTATAAGTATCTGTATCCACATCTCTTATCAATACATTTGGCACGTTGAGGTCACCTCGAAATGATTAACATTTGTTAGTAATGATATATAATGTAAGCTTTTTTATATTTTGTTAAAAAAATCGAATTTTAATGAATGTACTATCAATTGGATTATATCAGAATGAGGCTGAAGATTTTGTTGAATGGTGGTTTAATGATGATAGTAAACTTCTACAAAAAGATGGAAAATATGTTTTGAGAATGATTGATCCTATTTGGATAGATCAACACTTTATTTTAACAACCAAATATTCATATGAACAATTAAGGCTCTTTTTCATATGTCATCCTTCTATAGAAGGTTTAAATCTTCAAAATCCTCCGTCATATTCCTCTGATTCGAATTTAGTACTCCATGAATGGGGAATATTACCGTATTTTTAATTTAAGCCTTACAAGAAGACATCCTTCCTGTTAAGAAAATCCTTAGTTTAGAAGAAAGGTAGGGGAAATTTTAGTAAAATGGAGGAACGATTATTGCTGATACAGAGAGAAATTATTATTTATGAATTGTATAGTTATAATGGAGAAAAATCATTCCTATTCTTGTTTAAGATTCGATAGGACTTATCCATAAGGAAATTTACAAAATAATTGAATAGCATCAAGACTATATAAAATGAATCAGAAATATATTCAAGATTTGATACTCATCATTGTTATCATAAGTCTTGTTGCTTTTTAGTCGTAAACCAAAGGTTAAATGACATCAAGAGTATATAAAGCAGATGTACAGCTTTTCATGGGTTAAACGTTGATTACATATCCATTTATGACCACAATTCTTTTGTATAAATAATTCTATTAAAATTCCGTTATTTTTCAAATAAACCCTTCTCATTAAAATTCATTGTAGCCACACGTCAAAAGCCCCTAGAATACCTTTTTAAGGGCTGGATTCCCAATGTTCATGATCTTCTCTTTTTGGGATTTATTGTTGGGTTGATTAACTGTAGCAGTGTAAATGTTTTAAACTTAGACTGTCTCCTTATTCGTTCAATCGATAGTGATGACAATTCTACCTTTGGCGTGACCTGTCTCATAATGCCGATGAGCGTCTGCAGTTTGGTGTAAAGGATACACTTTATCAATGACCGATCTGATCTTGCCTTCTTCAATCAAATCTCGAAGTAAATTAAGATCATCAAAATTCCCCAACATCCCTGATTTTATTTTTTTACTGGTAAATTTACTAGTAATTAGCTGTAACAGATGCATTTTAGGATTATAGAAATCAACAGTTACGTAAATTCCATTCTTAGTCAATGAATTTTTACAATTTGAAAATGTATTTTTCCCAACAGCATCGAATATAACATCATAAATTTGACCGTTTTTTGTAAAATCTTCTTTTGTATAATCTATTACAAAATCTGCACCAATGTCCTTAACCATACTTAAATTATTTGTGCCGCATACACCAGTAACTTCAGTATTATATACATTTTTAGCGATTTGTACAGCAAAGGTACCTATTCCTCCCGAAGCTCCGTTGATAAGGACATTATGACCTGGTTGAATTTTAGCTAAATCTTTAAGAGCTGCTAATGCAGGAATTGCACCTCCGACAACTGCTGCTGCTTCTTGAAAGCTCATATTAGTAGGTTTTATGGCCAACTCCGAAGTGGATGGAACACTCAGATATTCAGCACACGCGCCTCCTTTCTTGGAAAGTCCATAAACTTGATCTCCTTCCTTGAATTGTGATACATTCTTCCCTACAGTTACAACTTCACCAGAATAATCCAGGCCAACAACTTTCACTCGTGGTTTTCTGATTCCACTCATAAATATTCTATCCAATCCCGATAATACCTTCCTACCACTTCTAAATGTTATATCTAATGCTTGCATTGCAGAAGCATGGTTTCTTATGAGGACTTCATTGTCTTTAGGTAGAGGTTTTTCTATTTCTTTCAGTTCAAGAACATCAGCTGACCCGAATTTTTCACATACTATAGCTTTCATGGTTGTAATCACCTTTATTTTCAGAACATGTATTGTTGATTATTACTCTTCCATTATTAAAAAGGATTCAATTCATTCTCTGATAATCGTTTATATGACTAATTGATACTTCTCTTGCTCTAATAATTGAACTATGACGTCACAGGGGTCTGTGTTTCAAATTTCTTCAAAAGCTCTCTCTTTCTTCTGAATAAATTGCGTATATCGTACTCATATTCAAAGAAAAAATCAAAAGGATCTACTATGTCCTCTAAAAGTTGTCTAGAATAAAATTCTTCATACAGATACTTACCTTTCTCGGTAATTGCCAATGTTTTTTCTTTTGATAAATTTAATATCTTCTGATCAAGTAATTTATTGATTACAAAGACTATCCCTTTCTCCTGAAAAATGTATAACCCAAAGTGAGTAAAGTCCGAATATATTTCCTCACCTTTAATCAAAGAACCTAGAAAGTGCTGATTTAATCGCTCAGGTGAAAATTCACCGTCTTCACCCTTGTAAATGACTGACATTATCCATTTAGTAATGTATTCCTCAAATGACTGTTCATATTTCATTTGAAAACTCTCGAAATCTATCTCTTCTTCTGCTTCTGTGATGAACTCTGTAATAATCTCGAAAACCTCCTTTGCGATGAAGAACGAAACAAAAATTGCTATTATAACGTCTAAGTAATAGAGTTCAGGAATATTAAAGGATGTTCCTAATTCAGAGCAGAAGGCTCCTATTATTACACCTAGAGAAATGTAGATGTTAATTTTACTATCAATAGCACTAGCAACAAGAGAGGAGTTACGATTCTTTTTACCTACAAAATTCTTTAAAGTTCTAAGATATGTATTCAAAAAAATCGATATGATAGAAATACTAATAATAATAATTGAATTAGAAATAGGTTCTGGGTGAAATAACAATAAAAATGAATCATAAAAGAGTGTTATCGCTGTAAAAGACATTAGTCCAGCAATAATGATATTAGCAATTTTTTCTTTCTCGTATTTGATACCTAAAGCAATTAAAACAACAGCTAGCACATCGAGGAAATTCTCACAACCATCAGCTAATAATGATTCTGAATTAAAAAAGCCAATAAAGATCTTTAGAAGGCTCAGAGCTAATAAAAATATGAAAGATCTAATTAATACACTTTGACTATTTAATATCCTTTTAAAACCTTCATCTTGCTTTTGTAATGTCTCTTCCCAAATTAAAAGCTGTTCTTTTCCGTCTTGATTTAAGGAAACAGTATTATCCTTAATGTCAGCATATCGAAGCCCACATAAATGATAAATCGCAGATTTTGATGTCTTTTCGTCGAAATATAAGTTTGGAATAAAGATATTGAAAACATTTCTCAGTCTTTTCTTTAGCTTCAAAAAGCTGTAATCACCAGTTTTTAAACATCGCATAGCAGCATATTCGACTCGATTAATGGGAAAAATATCAGTCTTCCGTCGGTGAAATGCTACTGCAAATATTCGGATTGCTGGAGTAATAGAAGCAATTATTAAAAAAATAAAAATCATAAGAAGAACGTAACTGATAATATTAGCGGATCTTTCAGTTCTAGTAAAATATCCAGTAAAAGTAATCATACTGAAATATATGAATGCAACAATCGCAAAGATCCATGGATTTATTAGATTCCTGACTTTATTAGTAATGTGGAATTGATTGAATAGTTCATCTAAGGCTTTTAATACGTAGCGTGCAACGAAAAATGACCCTAACCAAGATATCCAAAATCCCCAAAAGATTTCACCCACGAATATTAGCTCAATAGTAATTGTACTAATAGAAATGATTAGATAAATCAAAATCGGGCGTAAATAAGACGTTTGCCATATCTCTTTTAACAACAAACTAACATCCCTTTTTCTTTTACTAAATAGATATTTCCAAAGGTGCCCCCATATTAAGGTAACTAGAATTATGTAATTAATATTTGTACAATCTAACACTAAATAACTAATCAGATTAATTAAAAATAGTATGAATATATCTTAACAATCATTATTCTACGGAGGATGAGAAAAATTAGAAAGAGTCATCTTGGAAGATCTGATTTTGGATGTAAAGTGTTCCCTCAATGCCTTATCACCTTTTTATTCTCTTTAATCATTCGAAAGACATGTTTCATTTTCGGTTCTTTTTCTCAGTTTTCGTATTAAACCTATTAGAAGGTTTACTCGTGGAACTTCATTTTTATAGTTCTCATATTGAGAGCCAAATTTTATCATTAAACGCTTTTCTTCAAAAACTATTGCTAAATATGTAGTTACCATAGCAATTATCGCTAAAATGTATGTTAATGGTGTCTGAACAATTAAACACATAGAAAAAACGATCACCATACCACCAGTATATTGAGGATGTCGTATTAGCCCATAAATCCCATCATTCACTAATTTTGTTGTATAAATGTATGATTTTCCCTTCGCAACCCCTCCTCGCCTTTTAAAAACAATATTTGGAGAGAAAGCAAGTATTAAACCAAATATCCAAATAGTCCACCCCATAATCCCAACAAGTAGATAATAAGATTGATTTTGTGAAATAAAACCCGAAAAAAACAAACCAATATAACCAGAACTCATTATTATAACATTAAAAATTTCGAGTATGTTGGAATCTTTTTTCTGTTCCTTTTCGATAGTATTCAATTATATCCTCTTCTCAAATATCTACCTAACTCCAATTTGAAAGTCTTTTATTTATATTAATTGTGAAATTAAATTTCTTTTTGATATTTAATTTTATTACTGGAATTTTCCAATGTTTTTATACCTATTTTATAAAAAATCAGTGAAAATTGACAAAATATATTCTTTTTACAGGTATATTCGTTAAACATAAGGCTGATATATTAACTCGAATTATAGACTAATTTAAGTGTGTTTTTAGCTCCAAAGCAGAAACATGGTGAATGAATTATTATAAGTGAATTGGTCTTTCATTTCAGTAGCTTTTTGAAATTGCAATCTCGTTAGCATAATCGTCATCTTAGAAACTGCTTTTATTAAATAAGGGTCTAATTATGGTTCTTTTTCCTCCAAAAACTACCCCACAATCGTGGTCACTTCTACACAAGTCATTCTATCAATTTGTTAAGTTAATCCTGCCACGATTTATGCGACTATATTTTCGATTTGAAATCAATGGCATTGAAAATTCGAATAGATTTCCTGAAGGAACCGCAGTTCTCTATTGCTTCAATCACAGATCCCATTTAGATACCTTTATTTTTGCAAGTGCATTAGTTTATCCCTTTGGAAATCGAACTTCATGTGGTTTAATGGCAAGTGGAAAAGCAATGGAACAAAAATTCTTTGGTTTACTTAAATATCTTGGAGCTTTTCCAGTCTATCCACAAAATCCAGAACCTGCTCTCGATTATGCCGTAAGGCTACTAAAAGAAAATTTTGCTGTCCTCATCGCCCCACAAGGTAAAAGAATTCCTAGTAACCCATTATATGATTATCATCATCTGACTCGGCAGGCAAAATCGGGAGTCGGACGACTAATATTAAGATTCAATGGGAAGATTCCTGTGGTGCCAATGTACATTCATGGCTCTCATGAAGCACTTAATCAAGGGAAAATTGTCCCAAAATTCAAATCATTTATTTCAATCTCCTTTTGTAAACCTCTTTTTTTCACTAGATACTATCGGAAAGGAGGATGGAGTGATTCAGATCCATCTTTTTATTCGACAGCCCATAAGATAAGTAACCAAATTATGGTAAGTATTAGAGACCAAATGATCGTCCAAGAAAGGTACTTCTATAAAATTATTAAAAAAAAGTTTAAAACTCCATTGGAGAAATTGAATATTTCTCCTGACTCACATCTAAAAACTAATAGATTTTTATCCAAATTATTGGAATATCAACCAGAGGAATTAAAAAAATGGTTAGAAATGGCCCCTAAAAACTTCTGAATTTACTTTAGTACCAGTTATGTCAATCATGAAACTAGTAGTTATGCTAGAAAGGTACTGTTCATAAATTACCTTTTGAAATATGTTGATAGAAGCGATAAACTACAATCAAACTAACTATAGTGCTGGAGAAAACCGTGAAAAACCCTAAAATCCACAAATTAAGGATCATGATAAGTACAGCTAGAATAATGACATTAATAAGAAAAAACATTAAGAAAAATACATTTGGGACAAGTTTATTTCCCACTAAATAATGATTCATTACAACTCTTAAAGGGATACTTCTAATTTTTTCATATTTTTCTGTTAGCTGGTATTTATTTCCTTCAACTTGTTCAATAGCATTATTTTCAAGTAATTTTTGTAAATGCCAATGTGTACTACCCACACTACTTATATTAAGATTTCATTGAATTTCTCTGACTCCTAAAGGTTTATTTTCAGTCTTAAGATATAAGAAAATGGAGGTTATATGATTATTAGCAAAGATTTCCTCCAGTTTCGTTTCGTTCTCTGCTATTTGTTTCATTTCCATAAACCTCTGTAGTAGGAATAAATGCATTAAAATAATCCTAAAAAGCTCGTTTTTAAGGGATTATCTCTCGCAGAAGGAGTTGTATCTTTAGAAGCAAAGGCTAATGCTCGAACTTCAATACCAACCATATAAGAATTCGAGATAAAACGATCCATTGAGAATGATACTTCTAGTCGACTACCATTGATAGCTACTTCTGATTGATAATTCTTTTCAGTACCACCATTCACTTCATTATTATATATATGAGAAACATCATTGTTCGGGGTTTTAGCAACAATAAATAACTGATATGTTGTGGTGAGATTAATTTGGGTAGCGACTTCAATGTATAAAACAACTTTCTTGTCCTGCTTATAAGAACCATATTCTATAATGTCTATGTAACTAATATTTACATCGTTTGTGACATCAGATAGTTGAAATTCAAACTGATGCTGAGGTATAAAGACCGCAAAAGGATCTATTATATATGTTGATCCAATAGAAGCTGCTATCACGACAGCAATAGCAACTATAGATTTTAAAAATGAATTCAATACAATATTCATTTTGATTACCTTATTTTTACGAATTTTATTGCGAATAATAAAAGATTCTCTCTCTTTATAAAACTATGCTCTAAACAAGAGTGTACAGAACCTGAACAGTTTTTTCTATCAATGTTCAGGCTCTAAACACCGTTTAGTTAACATTGAACGACTATCATAAATTCTGAAAAAGAAATTTCTTATCTGCTCTATTATCCATATAATAGGTTAAAATCAGAATTAATATTAATTTAATTAATTAAATCATCGTTATTCTGCCTTTCACGTGGGATTTTCTTATAGCTCTCGTGAAGAGTGAGTTTTCCACAGAATTTCTTTATTTTCTTCTATTTTTTTGATCTAGAAATCTATTCTTTTCAACGCTTCTATTATTGCTAATGTAGCACTTTCTCGATAATTCTCTGTTCCCCAAGTTCCATCTCTATTTTGATTGTTAATGATCCATGGTAAAGCAAATAATATACCTAGTTTCGCAGCTAATGAATCATATTTTGCTAAAACCCTTAACTGAAAATATATCGTCAAACTATATTTAGCTCCCTCGATAGACATAATTGGTTGTTGTAAGGCGTTATACAGTAGTGCAGCAAACCGCCATAAATGTGCTTCGACTAACCGGTTTATACGGTCATTGGTCACTTGAGACAAGGCATTAACTGTAATGTATTCACAACCTTGTTGTGGCATAGGCATTCGTAACAAATATTCTGTATGCTTTTCGAGTATTTTTTCTTCCAAACGTAGCATAAAAGTTTGAGAGGGTAGGGAACTTAGTAAATTTATGTCTGCTATTCCCCCCTGTTTAAATTCAATCAAGGTTTGGTTATAATAATCTTCAATTTCAGGAAGTGATAGTGATTGTTTTCTTTTCCATGCACTTTTACCATGTTGATAATGACATTCACACCAATCTCCAAAAGCAAGTGTGTCTAGTGCGCTCTGTAATCGCTTATGAGACTCGTAACCATGAAGTAATAAAGCTTCCATCACCATCCCATTAACCCACATGATTCTTGAACCACAGGGATTAAAATAAAGCTCATCGGCTTCATTGATTTGATTTATTTCAGCCTTAACTCTATTACGAAATCTTGGACGTTGACCACTGGTCTGCTTTAATCTTTGATCTACAATTTCGATTTGTTTTTGAACTAAATCCTTTGATAAAAGAAACATCCCAGGATTATGCGGTGATTGTGGTTGTTCCAATAACCAAGAAATAGCTTTTTTTACTTGAGGATGATCGCTAGTCAATCCCAATTCATTCAACTCGATTAAAACTTTAGCTGTAAGAGGTAGTTTGTTTTCCCATGATCCGTTTTCAGATTGTGAACTTAATCTTTGTTGTATTAACTCTAATTGTAGAACTTTATCATTATCATTTTCAATATCCAAAATTTGTCTTGCTTTCCACCCATTGAAAGTATATTTCTCTTTCCAATAATCATTAGGATTGATTTTAATGTTTAGGAGTGCTTTTTCTGTTTTTAATTTCTCATATATGTTCACTGGATCTCCAAATGTTTCTACCTGTCTTGTAACAACGTAAGATGTTTCAATATCAATGATGCGAGGATATTCTGATTCTATTTTCTTAATATCAAATCTTTTAATGGCAACAGCATTAGATCTTT
Organism: Candidatus Hodarchaeota archaeon; assembly: GCA_029856365.1. GTDB lineage: Archaea > Asgardarchaeota > Heimdallarchaeia > Hodarchaeales > Hodarchaeaceae > Hodarchaeum. The sequence continues at coordinate 79,706 of JAHQWW010000002.1, read as the reverse complement.
TAATAAAACAGATTGTTGTTTTTCCAGAAATACCAAGTTTTTGTAACACATATTCAGGTATTTGTACCCTGTATCTAGGTAATATTGGAAGTCGTATTCCATCAGATTTTGATGAGATTAAAATTTCGTCGTCAGTCGATAATGTGATGGAGTCAGTTTTTGAGATATTAAGAAAATCCATTGCTTTTTTAACTGATACCTTACCTGCTCTGTGAAGAGTCTTGTAATCTATTATCTGGGGTATAGTTTCTTTAACATGCCGGATTTTCATATGGAACTCTGTTAAATCTACCATATTTACACTTACCACTTTTATATCTAAGAGATACACCTAAATATATGGATATTTACATATACTAATCACAATTTTGAACGGGGGACCTCTTCCTTATGCTCATAATTATTCTTATGCTTCCAAGGGGGGGTGGATCACTTTAAACGAATTCCTGAACTAGAGGTATTTGAGTATCATTCCTAGTGGAACTCGGTTAATTTGATTAGGTTTTTGATCTGTGCTGCTGTTAATTAAATCTTCCAATATTTTGTTACCTATTTTATCTAAATTTTGGTTATCCTCTCTTCATATTTTATAGGATACGTTGTAATGACTATTCTTTTTGATATTTGTAATTGCATTGTAAACAGAGGAAAAGCAATTTAACAAAATAAAATTCCGTTGTGAGATGATGATGAGAAGATTAGACGCTCTGAGAATCGTTAAATGAATGTAAGGGGATCATAATGAACTATAAAATCGTATTAGCGGGAGATGAAGGGGTTGGCAAGACCTCATTAATCAATCGTTTTGTTACTGGATATTTTACTGGTGATTACAAAGCAACAATAGGTGTTAAAATATATACAAAGCAATTATTTGTTGACAATTATGAAGTTATGTTACAAATCTGGGATGTCGCAGGCCAGACATCGTTTCGTAAATTTCGACAAAGATTTTTCAACGGTACAAGAGGGGCCTTCTTAGTATTCGACCTAACGTTACCTAAAAGTCTAGACAATCTTCAAGCATCATGGATAGAGGATATCCAAAACATAGCAGGGGAAATTCCGTTAGTTCTAATCGGAAATAAAGTAGATTTAAGAGAATCGGTGGCGGTCTCACGTCAAGATATAAAGGATTTTTTAAAACATCACGCTAATGTTGGAGAACACTTTATTACTTCAGCTCTGACTGGTGAAAATGTGGAGAATGCTTTTCATAAATTGGCGTCGCTAATAGGAACAGTCATTAATAATAAAACATATTAAAACATCAGAGTCTTTTTCAGATCAAAGCATTAAGGGCTGATTCAGAATAGGAAAATAGTTTATAAAACTACAAGAAGATTCCTTTTCCTTGTACCTCAGCTAAGTATCTCTTCAGAACTAAGGTGAAAAAATGGAGATATTTAATTATTTGATCAATTTGGGAGGCTAATAAAGGGTTTGGTAGATTTGTAGAGGTTTTATGTACTTGAATAACTTAGAAAAACTATTTTACTGATATTCAAGTTGAATATAGATCAGAAATGAGTTGATTACTGTATCCATTGATATTGTTTTAATTAAAAGAAAGGTTTGAATTCATTGATCATTTTTAAGTGTTAATTTCCCCTAAGGAAAGGTATTTATATTGAAAATTATTGTATTATAGATAGTTTTATAGATTGTTAAAATAATTGAGGATTCACTATGAGTAATCTCGATCGTTGGGAAGCTGGCTATCGTAAGGGATTTGCTAAGCCAACTATCCTCCAGATACTTCTTGATGAAGGAGAAAGCTATCCTTACAAGTTAACAAAACAGATTCCGAAGCGAACCCAAGGAATGTTAACAATGGCGTCTTCTAACATTTATCCTATACTTAAAGAACTGAAAGATGAAGGATTGATTAGGGTAACAGAAGAGAAAGAACGCAAAGTCATGTACGGGCTTACAAAAGAGGGTCAGTCCTTTCTAACGGAACTACAGGAATCATTAACTGAATTCCTTAACATTATGCTAGCAAATTTTAGTAATGAAATAAAGAGGATGAAAGAAGATGAATGACAAATTTTTATCCATAGATTCCTATATGCAAAAAATTGATTATTGGCTTCCTTATCCTAGTACAAAAAAGGAACTAGTTTTGGAAAGATTAAAGGCGGAAATCACAGAGGCCATTCAAGACACGGAGAAAAAAGATCCTGTACAAGCTTTTGGTGACCCCTATCAAGTTGCGAAAGACGTAAGTTCAGGTCAGGATTGGCACATACAGCGATCTAGTTATTCTGATCGAGTCATGGCCTTCATGATTGACACTTTTATACAAATGATTGGAATTTTGGCAGGTGTCTTTATTTGGTTGAGAACAGTATTAACTACCAATTATTTTGCAATTGGATCATCACGAAGTCAGATAGTAATCGCATTAGTAACATTGTTTTTCTTTCTAGTTCCATATATACTAGTTTGGAATGTGGGCTATTTTATTTTCTTTGAAAAGGTAACAAGTAAAACTCCAGGTAAAGCTTTGCTAGGATTAACTGTTTGTGATGTATCAGGGGTTCGAATAACCTGGTCTCAAGCAATTATACGGAATTTAACTAAAACAGAGGCTTTTATACTTCTATTTGAAGTTATTATCGGAATTGTTCAGAAAACTGACTTTCAAAGACCATTAGATATCGTAGCTAACACTATAGTAATTAGAGAAAGATTCAAAAATCCAGTTAGAGAACATAGTACAAATTAGTATTATACTAATCTGTTTTACGTGTTAATTCAAGAATTAGATTCTTTTATCTCATACCTTTTGGTACGTATACCGTTGGTTATTGCACAAATATATCCTATTTTTATACCCTCGTATTTTCCTTTCTTTTAACCTTATTTTTAGTGGCATATTTTCGAGGAATATTAATGAAAAAGGCACTAATGATTTTAATTGTCATTACAACAATAATTTTACTTGTAACTTCAGGAATGGCGAAAAATGATTATAGTATCTCCTGTGAAGAAATCAGCCAAATAGATACAGGTGGAGGAGCATTCGCCATTACAATTTCTGATAATTATGCTTACGTATGTGATATAACAGCCAATCTTGGAGGATTATTTATTATTGATATTTCAGATCCAACTAATCCTCTTAAAATGAGTAGGTTTTTTGATGGGGGCTTAGCTCAGGAAGTTGTTGTTCGAGATGATATAGCTTACGTTGCTGATTGTTCAGACGGTTTGGAAATAATTAATGTAAGTAATCCCTCCAATCCTGTTAAAATAGGGTCGTACAAAATAACAAATATGTATACTACTAGTGTCAAGCTTTTTGGAGATTTTGCTTTTATTGGCGATCTTCATCACGGTTTAATCAGACTTAATATTACTAATCTCTCTGATCCAGTTAAAATCACTAGTATCCCCTATTCTTGTCCTAGTTTAGAAGTCTCAACGAATTTCTTAGTCACAATTAATCATGATCATGGTGGGTTGGAAATAAGAGATCTAGAAAATCTTACCAAATTAGGGGATTATTCTCCTATAAATGTAGATTTAATTTATTCTGTTCTCCTGCAAAATCTAGTCTTTTCCACCAATCATCAGCAAAATACCGGTGAAGTACATATAATTAATATAAGTGATACAATTAATCCTGTTTTGATCTCAAAATATAAAGGAGCCACTGTTGCTCACAAATGTTTCGTAGATGAGGATTTATTATATGTACCTTGTAGTGATGCTGGAATTGAAATTGTAGATATATCCAATCCAGCAGAACCAAAAAAAGTAGCATCTTATTCAGATAATAGCGGAGTGGCTTTTAATTTATATGTAAAAGATAACATAGCTTTTGTTGCGGATGGACTAGATGGATTAGAAATAATACAAATGACGATCACAGAGAATAACAAAGGTACTAATGGCTTTTCACTCATAGGTTGCATTATAGCAATACAATTCATTAAAAGAATGAAGAAAAAGAAACAAATGAAACAAACAAGTATAGGTTGATTGTTGTTTAATATAATTGATTATTAGGCCATGATTGAATAAAACTACTTCCAGGGGCCTCCTTCTCTTGAAGTATTTCCCCTATACCATGTTCTAATCCAGCTATTCCAAGAATAGCTCCAAAAATTGAAACAGTCACTTTTGAAACCTTCATCTTAGCCTAATTTCCTAATAAAGTTGTCTATAAACCTATTAATTTGATCCCAATCGCGATAATCTCTTCTTTCATTACGAACAATGTTTGGATCTTCATCTCCCACCATATTCAACATTTTCTTATTTATCCAACTTAGATTGGTATTCTTTGATAAATCAAATACTCCTCCAAATGCATCATATAGTACATTTTCTCCTAGGTTCAAACCTAATTCTTTAAAGACATCTATCAAATATTTTTCAATAATTGTAGGTCTCTTATAAGGATCAGCAGCCTCTCCAGAACTTAAATAAATTCCAACTAATATTTTATTGTCGTTTATAGCTTTTGTATTATTTTTCAAGAATTTTTTTGCTTCTTTTGTCCATCTAGCTATTCTAATACCACTTCCAATTAATACTCCTGAATAATCTGTCATATCAAGTTTTTCTTTTTTCCTGGCTTTTAAATTTACTAAATCAATTACGAAACCTTTTTCTTCTAAAGTTTGCTTAAATTTAATTGAAATCTCTTCTGTACTACCAAAACGTGATGCATATGCAATCAAAACTCTTTTTGACATAATAAATGGCACCCTGGATTCCATTGTACCTGATACACGGTTAATAAACACCACTTAAATATCAATAGATACTGATGAGTGATAATAATTGTTTTTCTTATTGTTCCGAAAATATTCTTACCTGAAATGATATAAAAGTAATTAATGTTTGTATTAGAGTTAAGAAAAGGAGAAATAGCGGAATATTAATGGTTTTTTCTTACAAAGTCGCACTACAAGCACTATAAACAAAGTCAAAAGCAAAGGAAGAACATTCCAACCAGTTATGACAGAAGAAGGAGTTTCAGTAGTTGGTTCAATTGTTATTGTTGTTGTTATTATTTTAGTTAACGTTGTTGCACTTGAAATTGTTGTTGGAGGTGTTGTTACTCTCCCATTGGTCATCATCAGAAATAATTTCTTCTTTTTCTTAATGAAATCACTAGGATGCTAAGAAAAACAAATGATATATCAAAAAATGGAATAGTATTGCCAGATGTTGTTGTAGACATCTTTGAAGTGGTGCAATTACTTCCTCCAGTTGTTGTCTCGGTAGATTGGATAGATGATGAACTATCAACATTTTTTTGTACTCCTTCGATAATGGTGATGTCAATGTTAATGGAAGGTCCTGAACCTCTCTCTTCAGGGGCAATCGGTGTACTTCTAGAGATGTAACTAGTGACTACATACGCCTCATCAATTAATGAACCTGAAAATGACTCAGTTATTGTACTTGCTTCTCCATAATGCAAGTTTTGCTTGACATGCCAACCACAAGAATCATGTATAGCAAGGGAAATTCCAATCACATCCTGTGGGATCTTATTAATGATGACTGTAAAGTTATTCGGTGGAGCTTCCAGTTTGTGAATATAAAAGGCATAATGATTGACAGAGATGGTTTTATTAGCTAGTGGAAGTTTGTCTACCACTTCATAACTAGTGATTCGGGCATCGAATCCTTCAAATCCAAACAGATTATTCTGAAAACCCAATTCATCTAGAGTAAGAGCAGTAATCCAGTTCATAAAAAGCTCATTAAATGTTATATCATAACCTGCGGCGTGTAGGACTGTTTCAATTCCATGAGGGCCATCATCAGGTTCGGTTATTAGGTCTCGGAGAATATCTACCCCATATTTTTCAGCAATATAGAAAGCAAAAAGATATGTACTTCCATAATCTTGATCATCAGTCCAATATAATGGTGAATTTTCAGGATGAGGTAAAAAAGAAGCAACCTGGGGGACGAGATTATTATATGGACCTAAATACCCCGCATGATATGTTGCATATTGAGCTAGGGATTCCAAGGTAAATGGTGGTTCACCCCAATCATTATTAAACCAAATAAGATGATGAAACTCATGTGCCATGGTTGGGTATAACCAATTATGATGAAAAAGCCTGTAACAAATGTAAATCATTTCACAAAGATTGGAAACATTATGTTCAATGTCATTAACTTCAGAATAGTAATTGTAATTATCCAGAAATAAGATGAAAATCTTCGGATCACCATCGATATCTCCCATCGTGCCATTGGGATGTCCAGCTAGGTCAATTATGCGAGGATAGATTACATTATCGAATTCATTGCAAATCTCTTCAACCTTTACCATAATCGATGCTTCTCCTAGTTTTAGAATACATTCTTCATCCATATAGATATAACACCAGTCACCAATTGCCAGCAACTTTGAGTGGACTTCAAAATATTCTCCCCTGACATAATTATATGCCCAAAAAACACGTTTTTCTTCAATATCGATTTCCTTTTCCATTTTTGAAGAATTGAAAGATATTGTGAAATTAATCTCAACAATCATGATAGAAAGGAGGATAAGTGTGAAAATCATATATCCCCCTATAATATGCCGTTTAGGTACACTCATTAATTTTCACTTTTTCCATTGGATTGTACTTTACACAAATTAAATATAAAAACACTAAATTTAGCTAGTACGAAAATTATAGACTTTTATATTCCTATAGATCGAGGCAAAAAATTTAATGACTTTTTACACGAAACAAGTGTTCTAAATTTAAGAACAGTATGTTTTATATTATAGTACAATTTTTAATTTTTTAGATTTTGTTCTTGAATGTTTGTTCTGCACCAAGAGTGTTTACTGAGAATTTGTGGGTTGGTTGGATAGTTGTTGAAAAGCCTGTTGTTATCTTAAGCTTCTTTACTCCTAACATTAAGACAATCAGAAATGTCGAAGAAGAGCTTAAACAAAGCTTTCCTGACATTATTTCTACTGATACGATTACTGGTGGTGAAGGTTTTCATTTCTATGATTGGTGAGCTGACCACATTACAAAAATGGCAGAGAAGTATAAGAAACATGATTAATGATTGTAGTGTCTCTAAATTCTGTGGATTCCATTTAATCAAATTAAAAATTAATCTGTCCTATTATTATTCCTATAATAATTGTGAAAATAGTAATAATAATTGAAATTCCTAGGGATTGAAAAATAATTTTAATTGCTTTATTCCTGTCTTCTCTCTGGGAAACTCTATCCTCTATTTTTATGGTTAGTCCTAAGTTTGAGGAAATGTTCTGTTGGTGAGCCAGGCCGTAAGCAGCACAGAATTTATTCTTAGCTTGAATTAATCCAATAGATGATATTTCAGCAGGTATGAAAATAATCACTCCAAAGAGCGGATCTAATTTTATGTAATAAATCAGTCCTAAGTATACAATAGTTGCTATCAAGGTAAGACCAAAGCCTATATAACCTATTCGACGTCTTTGTTTTATTTCAGCTTCACCGATATTGCATACTCCTGCAGAATATTGAATTTCTGGCATGATTTCACCTTTTTATTGTATTTTCTTGTGAATCCATGGGATTAGTACTGGATCTTTCTTTTAATACTCTGAATATTCTGATTCAGTTTATATATGTCTTTTTATTGGTGGGATTCCTTAACCTTTCAAGAGATTTAAAGTAATAACTATCGAACCAATAATAGCTAAAATTCCCTATAATATTCAAGAACTTAATATGTTAACCTAGACTCTTTCAACTTGTAGGAGATTATTGAGAAGACGTTGGAGATAAAGCTCGAACTGATTTCTTTCTTCTTCACTAAACCCCAAATAAAATAACTCTGTCATTTCTCTCGAAACTGTTACGTACTTGCTTTGGAATTTTTCATTTTTCTCTGTCAGAAAAATGAGTATTTTTCTTCGATCTTCTTCAGAAGGTACTCGTTTTAAGTGATCAGATTCTTCTAATCTATCTAGCATTGATGTTAAAGTAGATTTACTGAGTCCAGTTTCCTTTCCCAATTCTACTATTGACACCCCATCTTTTTTCCATAATGCGAATACAATTCTCCCTTGTGCGGGGTTAATATCGGTGATATTATATTTCTTAAGTTTTTTTGCAAATATTCGACCACTTATTTGATGTATTTTAGCAATTAAGTATCCTGCTGCTCGCTGTTCTTTCATAGAATCCATATATGTCACTCAAGTTGGAATTTATACTTACCTCTATACCATATTTCAACAAATTTGGGTTTTAACATTAATATCGTGTAATCTTCATCAGTTTCTCCTTTCGGATAATATTGAACCCACCAGTCAAGCCAGAGTTCTTTTTTAATTTTCTCATCTGTAACAATTTTAATTTCTCCCCCAAGCGTTATTCCCCGTATATTTTCTGGATCTAAAACACATACAGATACTTTTGGGTTTTTTTTAACATGTTGTACTTTGTTTGATGAAGTATTTGTCGATATATAAACTGTGAGGTCTTCTTGATGCCTTTCAAAGACCTTAGATAATGTTGGAAACTGTTTAATATTCCTTAGATTGAAAATTCCCCTCGTGTGAGGATATCCATTTTCATCTATTGTTGTAAAACTTGTAGCTTTTTCTTCTTCCATTAATTTATTGCAAAATTCTTTCATTTCTGTTTCATTCATGTCAAATAACCATCCTGTTTCTGAAAATGATGGATTGTTCTATATAGGAAGGTTTTATATAGGACTAATAACTTTTTTGTATCAAGATATTATAACTCCCAAATCAGTTATTATTGATAAAATCGTGATTTTTTACCTTAGATTTCTTCTTTTTCTCATAATCCACACAGTAAAAACCAATATAGCGCAAACAGCAAGAAGAAGTACTGTAAGTTCAACTAATCTTACTAAGTTAGCTTTATTTGAGGAATAGATACTGTAAACCAGCACTGTATCTTCAATTGATGATAACTGAACAAGAACATCTGATTCATATACTAAAAGAACTACCCCAGCATCGCTGTTCTTAGTCAACTCAAAATCTAAAGTTGTTGTACCATTTATCCAAACTCGTTCACGATATAAGACTTCTAATTGTCGGGTATCCTTCACCTGCAGGTGTAATTGCTGAGCGAATGGATAAGCGTTCTTTTCTTCGTTGATATCCTCAACAATGACTGTTATAGAGCCTTGTTCATGGTTGTAATCTACATTCGTAATACTATACTTGGGAAGATATGGATTGTCGAACCATGGGCAGAAAAACCAGTTCAGGGATTTACCAATCACTTTTTCAAAAGATTTCTGAAGATCTGGAAACGTGGCAATTTTAAACCTGTATTCTTCAAAGAAGTGTCTTAATCCTGTCATAAAATCCTTGGAACCTATAGTTAAGCGAAGTTTCTGTATGATTAATGGTGCTTTTGTGTAAGCAGTATAACGGTAACTCATATTAGTGCCAAGAAAATCGTATATCGATTGATTAATCTTACTTGGTTGGCTAAAAGTATCATAATAGGTCCTTACGATATCCAGTGGCCAGTAATTGTCAAAATAATGCCAATCAGGATAATAAAAGTCAAAATAAAAGTCAGTAGACCAACAAGTTAATCCTTCATCTAGGTGCCCCCAATCTATCTGATCATTCCCAACGAGCTGGCACCACCACTGATGCGCGGTTTCGTGAGTAACAATCAGCTCTTGATAAAATTCATAATCCTCTGGATGTTGATCAACAATGGATTCAGAAATTTGCACTTGACAGGGGTATTCCATACCGCCATAAAAGCCATATGCTTCTACAACGTTGAAGGTACTATAAGGATACGAGCCAAAAGAAGAATTAAAAAGAATGAAGGAGTTAACCGCTGCATCAAGCGTATCCTTTTCCCATAACCAATTACTATGTGGTAGATAGTAACACGAAATATTTACACCATTAACAACCTTGGATTCTACTTGAAAGTATCGTGATGCGGAAAATACCATTTCTCGAACTGGATAATGAGGATTGTAATGATATTTCGTTGTTGTTCCATCACTCGAACTATTCAATAATTCACCTGTTGCTGCAACAATCATTCCATTTGGGATTTCAATAACAAGATCATAATATGCCATATCAAAATGAAAAGGGTCACCAATCTTAAGATACCCATCAATGTTCCAGCCATCATATTCATCATAAACACAAGGAATGGGGTAAAACGCAGTACAAGAATAAACCCTTGATTGGTTGCTATCAAAACCTTGAGAATTGGCTCGGTCTTGACCGTCAGGAAGTGTTGTCCTGAAGGTTATACGGAAAGATACACTCTGATCAGGTTCTAATGGGGAGGTGAGATTCACCCACATTAATTGTTGATCAGAGAGAACTTTATAGAAAAGATTTGTAGCTGAACCTGTAGTAACAACCTTTAATATGTCAATATTGCCTTGACGGTCTTCATACAGCATACCAGACGGATATAGATGGAAAGGAATATGATCAAATGTGATAGGATCATTGTTATAATAATCCACAGTTAAATTACCTTCTACCACGGAAAGTGTTTCATCTAACTTGACTGACAAAGACAAGTTTGAGAAAATTTCCTCTTCTTGAAGTATATCAAATTTAATATTGTTATGTTCTAGGAATTTTGTCGATATCCAGCTATTATCAGTACATATCCATTCACTGTTGGTGATCAAAGCAGTTTCAGTTACAGGATAGAGTGTTTGAGTAAAAAAGGATAGAAGGAGAGTAAAAAATAGTATGATAAGTTTTTCATGTTTCATAATATATTATCTCTTAATTTTAAGTAATATTACGATTGAATCTATTTGAAAGTTGATACATCCCCTAATCGTATCCATTTATCATCTAGCTGCTTAAATAACGTGATCCATGCACAGATGAAATCTAATTCTCTTTCAGAGCCATCATCTATTGAATGTTCACCTTTTACTTGTACAATATACCACGCTATTGAACCATCATTCGAAAAGCCTATTATTGGCTCACAAAGATCTTTATACTCTGTAAAAATGGTATTATTGAGATAATTGGTGAATTGAGTTTTTATTTCTTCTAATGTTGGCTTGTGTATCTCTCCATTTGAAACAGACAGATAGTTCTCTGATATATCTCGAATGAAAAAATCTACATTCTTATTCAAGTGAGTATCAATTCCTCTTCTATGTAGGGCTAAAATTTCCGATTTCAATACTTTAAAATCAGGATTCATTAATATCACGTCAAAAAAAGGTAAATCTGAATAAATGAATTATGATTTGTGCAAGAAACGAATCGAATTAATTAATTAATTCTATATCATCAACTCTTCATGGGGAGGAAAGAGATAGATCTTCTGAATGAATTACGTAAATGTTATTCAAGGGAAGTGGTTTCTGGAAAAGATTTAGATGTCTTTTAGTTCAATAGAGTCCTCTTACTTCTGAAGATAAGTTCATTAGATGTTTGATTGCATAATTAATGTTTAGCTCCCTCTGGAGTCAAAAATTCATCCGAATCTAGGATTTTTCTGACAAAAAATCACATCATATTTTTATCTGTTTTTATATTAGTTTTGAAAACTACTTCTATCACATCAACCTTTCTAGAATAAAGGAAAAAATTACAGGATTTAGGATTTATTCTTTCCTGTGGGTTCGTTGCTCAAACCATGGGGCAGGTTTTCCTTTACCAGCAGTACTATATTCTATTGCTTCCATCATAGAGGGAATCATCCGATAAGGAATGCTAACAATTAATTCATTTGGATTATATTTGTGAACACGGCGAGCTGTTGGATCACCCATTGTAATGTTAAAATTACCAGTTACTAAAGGATAGGTGATTGCCCCCCAACACAGAGAACCAGTAACACGAGGTTTTATAGGAAATCCATGATAATCAGCAAGAAATATCAATCTACTCGCCTGCCATGGATTAGCAAAGATCACGATAAGATCTGGTCTTAGTTCTGTCTTATTTAAAGGACTAAAAATAAGGAATTTTGCGAGACCTAATGGTGGTGGAGCAATTCTATGAGTTTCCCCTATACTCTGTCTTGCAACAGCAACAGTAGCCCATAACTTCTCCCCCTCAACAAGGATTCTCTCTAAACCCTCCCTTTTTCCTCCAAATCCCGTATGCCATCTTCCACCTTGACAAGTAATATTTATTTCACTCAGACACAAAATCTCTCCAGAATTCGCAAGTTTCAAAGCCTGACAAATTTCAGTGGCTTTATCTATCGTAGATTGGATTTCTTCATCTGAGTAGGTGATAGAAATAGGTTGTCCTTGTAATTTAAGAACAGAAACGAGTGTATCGGTAAAATGTCTCCACTTTTCAACATCTGAACTCATTATACATCACCATCTACATAACTTTTAATTTATAATATGTAATAAATCTCTTTAAGAGCTTTGACAAAAGTTTTTGGTTATATTAGTGTGTAGGAATAAAATCATTAGCTATTTTAATCTAGTTTCTTGATAACTGATTAACATTGATTGATTCTATTTTATAAAGGGAAAGAAGGCATTAGAATAGCAATCGAGGCCATATTTTATTTTTCATTAGCCGCAAAATGTGATGTTAAAAAGGAGGATTTTAGGTAATACTTGGGTCAAAAGAGGATTTATTGAATAATAGAACACTAATTATTAAAGAACTGAAGAATCTTGTATAATGTGGTGAATCAAAATGGTTTTCTGCGAGAAATGTGGCTCTGAAAATGATGATGGATCTATCTTCTGTTCTACCTGCGGTAATAGTTTGCATATTAAGCAGTCAATTATCAGTGAGACTGAAACGTTGAAAAAACAAGCCCGTCATCAGCTTGCACGCGAGTCTCTGCCGTTTCGTAAGTTATCTCAACAACAACAGACCCAACTGGGGTATTATGTAGCTTTTGCTGTTGGAATCTGTATCATTACGTTTTCGATAATAACTCTTATTCCTGGAGCTGTTTATATTATCCTTCCTTCTGCATTAATGGTTTTTGGTATTGCTAGCACACTTCTTGCTTCTCGTCAATCCTCTCGTGATTTTTCCTTTTTTATGGCGATTATATTTACTGTTTTAACTATTGGTATTTCAATGATGATTGAAGAATCGTTCGACATTATTCTTCCAGCTGGGTTTATGGTGGTTGGGTTGACTGTAACCTATTACTTTTCCCGTCAATCCTCTCGTGATCCTTCCTTTTTTGTTGCAATTGGCTTTGGAATCATTACATTGGGAATATCGTTGATGATCCCTGGAACTACTGACTATATTTTTCCTGCTGGCTTCATCTTGATTGCGTTAACTCTAACCTATTACTTTTCCCGTCAGTCGTCTCGTGATCCATTATTTTACGTAGTGATTGTACTCGGTATCCTTATGCTTGGGGCAGCACTAACGTTCTCTGAAGCACTCGATATCATTTTTTCCGTGGGAGGAATTTTAATTGCGATTGTACTCATTGCTTGGGCTCTCAAGCATCTGTCTACCCAATCATCTCATCATAATCGTACTTAAATTCAATTAGAATCTTACCTAATAAATTAGTTTCAAGTTAAGTGACATCTCTATTACTCTTAATCCAACCTTTGGTGATAATAAGCCGCGAGAAAGTGACGAGAAAAGGATGTACAAGTCACTCTAGTCTCCTTTTCTTCAATAAATAGACAACAACCAATCCTAAAATAAATGACAGCTCGAAACCAGGGGTTGATTTTTGATTAGTATCATCAACATAATCAAACCTGGAGAGGAAAAGATCGAATTCACCTCCACCATACCACTCTTGGTAGGGATTCACAAGCGGAAGATCTATAGAATCACCATGGCCAGTTAATAAAAATGAATTATTGGTTTCTGGGATTAGTGCAATTGATGTAGAATAATCTGAACTTCTCCCTCCAAAGTAGGTAGAGAATAGTAAATCCTGTCCATCATTACTAAATTCCAATACATAACCATCCCACCCACCATTATTATTAGTTTGAAAAGCGTTTTTTAATGTAAAATCATTTGAATTAGTACTTCCAGTCAGGAAGATATTATCCTTCGAGTCAATAGTAATTCCAATTGGGCCTTCACTACCAGTTCCACCAATAAATGTTGAGAAGCCTATTTCCTGACCATTAGGACTGATTTTTGATAAGAAAGAATCTAGGTCTCCTCCTCCATAATCTCTTTGAAAAGCATTTACTATGGGGAATTCCTGTGAATCCGTTTCTCCAGCAGCTATAATGTTGTTATTTGAATCGCAGATGATCGCAGCAGGTCCCCATGGACGCGTTCCTCCATAAAATGTCGAGAAAATCAGTTCTTGGCCATCTGATGAAAATTTGACTAAAAAAACATCCCAACTAGATGTACTCTTGTTCGGTCGCAGGGAACTTTTTAGAGGAAATTGCTCTTTAGAGGATGTAACTCCTATAGCAATAATGTTATCATCCTTATCAGTATTGACTCTCTTTATTTGGTCATCATTAGTCCCTCCAAAATACGTTGAGAATATAACGTTCTGTCCATCTTGAGTAATTTTAGTGATGAAAGCATCTACTCCACCAGATTTATTTTCTTGATATGCATTCTTAACTAAAAAGTCAGAAGCACTGGTAGATCCTGTAATAATAATATTATCATCTGAATCTGTGGTAACATCTATAGAATAATAATCACTTGCAGAACCTAGATAGGTTGAGAATATAACATTTTGTCCATCTGAAGAAAGCTTAAAAGCAAAAATCTCTCTCTCGTGAGAAATCCTGGTGTCTATTATGGCATTTTCCAAAGGAAAATCCAGTGAGGATGTCGCACCTACTATGATCATATTTCCTTGTGAATCAAGAGTGGTTCCACTGACAAAGTCATCTCCTGAACCCCCATAATAAGTAGAGTACAATATGTCTTCAGCTTTTGTATCAAGTTTCAGACAGATAGCATCACGTTCCCCGTTATTTGTTTCTTGGATGGCATTTTTCATAGGAAAATTTGTACTGTCAGTGTTTGAAATTAATAAACAATTACTCGAATTATCAAAATTAAGAAATCCATGTCCTTCTGTTCCATTCCCACCCAAATAGGTAGAATATTTAAGTGATAAGGAATTATTCCCATCAACTTGTAATATAGGTATTATCCCAACAATAAAGATAATCAAAATGCAACTTTTAAGAAGATTTCTAGTTTTTGGCAAGGTTATTACCTTTTCCAGAGCGAAATTTTGAAAAAACGAATTTTTTATCAAAGATGTAAATACATAACGTTTATTCTTCCTGCAATACTTTTTAGTTTGGCGGTTGAAATTTGACCAAAGTCATAGAACACAGTGTTACACCATCCACACGAATAATAGGCATCTATTCAATCCTCTAGATGAATTATGTCGCAGAATCTCTCCCCAATGATACATAAGGCGTTTCTAGGAAGGAAATATTGATGAGTATTTAGCTAATCTTCAGCTTTCTTCTTCTTTTCAATTTTATCGCGTCATAAGTACAAGCACTTACACATAATCCACATCCAACACAATTGTCTTGATAAAAAGTCATTTTATTATTAATTTCAATTCTCGCGTGGAAATAACACCGACTGACACATTTTCTACAGTTTGTACATTTGTTTTCATCTTGAACTGCAATAAAATTGCTCTTTATTGCAATATTTCTATTAGGTATTCGTTTAGCAGTCTGTAATAAAGTGCAACAACAAGGACAACAGTTACAAATAACATAAAAATAGTCTTTAGTAGGAGCAGTAATCAACTGATGAACTAAACCTATTTCATCAGCTTTTCGAAGGATTTTCTCAACTTCATCATAGGTACTTGATCTTATAGGTGTTCTTTTACCAATTTCAGATATTCTTTTGGCTTTTCCAACGTGAATACAAGTCCATTTTGGATTATTACAATTTTGGTAAGTCGTCCTGCAATAACAATAACCTATAGCTAAAATTGGGATCCTTTGAATGATATCAAGTATTTCTTCTGTTGGTGAAATAGTATAAGTTCCTTCTAATGATGTCTTGATTGGGATAATCCTACTACCATAAAAACGTCCATATATTTGACTCGTTCGATGATAAAACCCTGGCCGAATATATTTGTCAATTACTCGTCTGAATTCCAAAATGGGTACTTCTAAATATCCAAAGAAATTAGCAAAGGCTTTCCCAATGTTTGGATATCTCACTAAATGCTGTATTTTAGATTTTATCGCGTTTTGGATCCTCATCATTTCTACGTTTTCCAGCGATTTATATGAGCAACTTCGCAAGTACCTCACGGGGATTCGACTAAATATTTCTTTCACAGGTTGTTTGACATTCATTTATTCATGAAAAGGATATATTCCAGTTAGTAGAAGCCCATCTGGATTAAGGATCATTTTCTGTTTCTGATGGTGTTATCCCATTTATTAAATCTAATTTTATTCTCTGGATCAATTTTATATTGCTTTAACACTTTTCTTCCTTTTTTAGGATACCCCAGTGCAAGAATACATGGTATTTCATATTCATCAGGGATATTTAATAATTTTTTTACTGATCCTGGTGATTTTGGGATGCGTGTTACCCCGTACACGCCTTCCGTCACAGCAGCAAGCAGCATATTTTCTATACAAAGCCAAATCGACGCAAATGCATTTAATGATGAAAGACTAATTGGTTGTAATAGTGGTTTTGATGTATAAAAACAAGGAATAATTACTGTTCCTGCTGTTAGAATCATTTTAGCTTGTCTTGGAATAGCATATAGGAACATCTCACGTTGTTTTTCATCAGTTAATCCCCAATTGTCAATAATGGTTATGGATTCCTTTTCATCCCTCTTAATAATGTTATCCCCTTCTTTTCCAATAAGTTTCTTACGCATTTCAATATCATCAATAACGATGAACTCCCATCTTCTCAAATGATCGTTTGTAGGTGCTTTTAATCCACAAGATATGATCTTCTTTATACTCAATAAATCTACAGGTTTATCTTCAAATTCTCGAACCGTTCTTCGCTTATTAATGACTTCAAAGAATTCCATCCTAGTTTCACCTTGAATTAGTATAGTGAATTCAGGGTAGACGGTGGTATTTTGAGCTATTTAACAGTTGATTTCATGGTAATTATCAAAGACCTTTAAAGCAACTCTAGGAAACTTAATCTATCAGTTTCTTCCCAGCTTGACAATCGATTATCTGAGATCGATCACTTCCATGAAGAACTCTTAAAATTTAATAAACTTGAAGAAATATAATCAAATTGTTTCTGATATACTCCAGACATAGATTTAATAGATGTATGGAATTAATCTCTTCGTTTTACTGATATACTTTCTATATTCGTCTCCAAATTTGTTGAGTAATACTGTTTCTTCGCGTTTCATTCGATCACGAAATATTATAAAAAAAAATACTGTATGGAGAGATAATATTATCAGACTACGAAAAGCCAATTCCAATCCAATTGTAACTATTAATCCTCCTGCATAGATTGGATGTCTAATGATTTTAAACATTCCCTTCGGGAGTAATGTTTGTTCTTTGCCCTCCGATAGTGATCCCCCACCGTAACTATGCTTATTCAGATAGTATCGACTACTCAGCATAATTACCCCACCTATTATCATTAATATTATTCCCAAATAGCTTACTAGAAGATTATCATAGAGTGGTAGATATTGAGAAATGATTACCAGATTTTCATAAAACGCCAGTATCAAAATTAATGGACCACCGAGGAAAAAGAGTAATAAAATTATAGTATATCTGTCTTTAAGCTCTTCGGGGTCACTCATTGGTCTTATAACAATATCTAGAAAGTTTATTCCAAAAAAGATTATTATAATAAGTATTAGAAGTAAATTTTTTAAGAGATCTTTTCCTAGCAAACTAAACCAAATGTAATAATATATTGGGTAAAATATTAGAAAATGAATCATTTTCCTGATGGATTCTCTCATGGGTTCATCCCTGATCATTCTGTTTAAGATTTTTTTTACAGAAGCTTTCCTTTGAAGAAATGTTAAGAGTACTTGGAAAAATCATTTTTAAAAGAATTCTCAGAAATCTCCCCTATGAAAGTTCTCCTTCTTGGTGTTGGTTTACAAGGCAAAGTTGCACTCCACGACCTTGTAAATAGTGATACTGTAAGTGAGATTATTGCTGCAGATAAGGATATCAATGTACTAAAACAATTAGTAGAACATAACCAATATTCCAAAGTACAGTGTGAATTCTTAGATGCACATAATCAAAATCATATCAACCAACTAATGTCTTTAAAGCCTGATATTGTTATTGATTTACTCCCTATTTCCTTTGTAGAGAGAATCGCAATATCTGCTGTCAAATTTGGGCTAAATTTAATCAATACTCTTTCTGTTACTCCCCAAATAAGGGCGTTAGCAGGAGAAGCAAAGCATAAAGGAATTACAGTTTTGCCTGAATTTGGGTTAGATCCAGGAATAGATCTTGTACTATTGGGGCAAGCAATTAAAGGATTGAGAGATATCGAAGTTATAAACAGTTATGGGGCAGGGATTCCAATACTGGAAGCTGCTAATAATCCATTAAATTATAAAGTCACTTGGAATCTTGAAGGGGTCTTGTATACTTACTTTCGTAAAGCCAAAATAATTAATAATGGAGAAGTTGTTGAAATAAAAGAAAGAGAGATATTTAACCCAGAAAATATTCATGAGATTATTATTGAGGGGATTGGAAACTTGGAGGCATTTCCAAATGGTGATGCTCTCCAATACCTCCAATCAATCGGCATTGAAGAACATTCTGAACAATATAAATCAATTAAACAAATGGGGAGATATACTATGCGGTGGCCTGGTCATTGCGCATTTTGGAAAAAACTTGTGGATCTTCATCTTTTGGATAATGAAGCAATTGACATTGACGGTAAAAAAATAGATCGTAGAAGTTTTCTCGCTAAGATAATTGGGCCCCATATCCAATTGAAAGCGGATGAAAGAGATCTAGCCATATTATTCCTTGAGGTTGTTGGAAAAAGAAATGAAGAAAAAACTCGTGTTATCTATCAATTAATCGATAAACGCGATTTAACGACAGGTTTCACTGCAATGAGTCGTACTGTAGGTTATACAGCAAGTATTGGTGCACAATTAATTGGAAATGGAAAAATAACCAAAAAAGGGATCCTTTCACCTGTGAATGATATCCCCTATGAAATTTTTGAACATGAATTGAAAAAGCGTGGAATTATTATTGAATCCAAAGCTGGACCTGTTCTATAACGAGTAACACCACTACTAATCTTTTCTGATTCTTCTCACTTCATATACTAAGGGATTCGTGGCGTCAGGACACGCGTGTGTACTCACATCAGGATCTTCTAACCATGGAAATTCAGCACCATAAGCCATTGCATACACCTTTGGTAACACTGAATATAAAGCATGTAAACATATTTTTCCTTTTATCTCGTTTTTCTCGAAAGAAATGAATATTTCATCCCCTATTTCATGTCCTGCAGTGCAATGCCCTTCTTGTTTTATTACTTTTAATTTTACATCATGTGTCATTTCTTACATTCCTCTTAACTGTTTCATCTTTCCTTTTATAGCTGCAATTTTCCTGTTTAAAGATATTTCTCTCATCTGGAATCATTATGCTAATTTAGTTAATCTAAGAATCATCTTTTCAGTAATTTCTTCTGGTTGATCAGGTATATTCATTAAATCCTTTTTACCTTCTTTGATGGTTAAGTGAAGAACACTAAAAACTTCTGAGTTGATAAATTCAGACAAATCTTGTTCTATTTCATCTTGAGAAGCTCTTTTGGAACATTTATATTCGATACATAGTGATTCGAGAAATTTAACATAGTCAATAACTGAAGAAACTGTTTTCTGACCTCCTGTTGTATAATATTTTAAATTGTCAAGAATAAGTATTTTCAAGTTTTTAGGTTTGTAAAACGCAGCAGTCGTAGCTGAACCTAAGCCCATTAAAAAGTTTCCATCTCCAGTTATTACTGTGATCCTTTTGTTTGGATTAGCTAATGCCAATCCCAATCCAACAGGAATTGGTAAGCCCATCGAACCCCTGAGATACACTTGGGGTTTAGGAAGTAGATTATAAGCTTCTCTACTGATGTTCCCATTTGAACTCACGATTATGTCATTCTCACTAAGATGGTTACTCAAAGCGGAAATTATCTCATATCCTTTCATCATTGACACAACACTCCCTTTTTTACAAGTAAAACCACTGGAGATGAGGTTTCTGTCATTTTTTGGATAGCTGCTTTCATCTCTATTGTCCATCTGTCTTCTGATAAATTCCAATAAGGAACTTTAAATGCCTTCAAAACAGGTTCATTAACTTCCCCCATAATTGAATGTTCAGGGAAATCGTTATCAGGTTCTAAACCTCTGTAGCTGATTAATATTAGCATAGGTAGTTTGTATAACTGGGCTAGTGAGGTCAAGGCGTCTCCTATATTTCCAATCCCACTATTTTGCATATAAACAAGAGCTTTTTTTCCTGAAAAGGCTACACCCGAGGCTATCCCTATTGCTTCGTCTTCCCTAGTAGCGTAAACATGTTTTAATTGTGTTTCTGTTCCATGAGAAGCTAGATGGGCCAGAAATTCTTTAAAATAAGAGCATGGCACACCACAGATATATTGAAATTTCTTCTCTAAGAACGTTATAAATTCACTTGGATCAATCAATATACTTCATCCTCAAATCAATCAATGAAGTTTAAGCCAATCAGCTATAACAATGGATTCTTCTAATGGGAGTTTTTCACTTAATGTGCATACTAAATATTTAAAGGAAATTTGAAAGTTTGAAAATTACTGACAACTACCAAATAAGTTATTAAATTTCTGTTATATAGCATCCATTCGACCTGATCTTATTAAAATTTCTACTTTCAGGTAATTATTTTTTATAGGAAAATAATAGGTGAACCTAGTTTGAGGTTTAAGTCTATTCTAATAGTTTATTTTCTACTTCTATTTATTGGACTGCTTTCTGGTTGTACCGAACTAGAAGAAACCCAAGAAATTGAACTAGTAGTATTGGGAGTCTCAGGGGAATCTGAGGAATTCACTCTCACAGACATAACCGAGTTAACAGGTATTGATGGAACAAGTAAATGTCAGAATTCATTTGGGAATTGGCGTGATAATGGGGCTTATAGAGGTGTTCCTATCTCTGTTTTTGCAGAAGAAGTCGGTGGAATTCAAGAAGGTGATATTTTGATTGTCACTTCTGAAGATAATTATAGCCAGATCTTTACTTATGAAAACATTTACCCCTTGTCAGAATGGGAAGAAATTCAAGGAACAATGATTCTAGCATATGAATTCAATGGTACTAAAGTTCCTAAATGGGAAGATGGATTACGAATAGTCTTTCTTCCCTCAGATGAGGAATATTCTACGGAAGATCAACAGAAAACAGCATCATTAGAATATAAGAATGCAGCTTCTAGTAGCCGCTGGTCAAGATGGGTTAATAAACTGGAATTCATCAGAGAAAGTGAAAAAATCACATTTGAAATTCCCGATACAAAATTTTCATTATCTCGTTCTCAATTGAAAGTTCTTCCTTCTGTTGAGGGTTCGGGATCTCATTTAAAGACAACAGGGGCTATCATTGGACCGTACAATTACAAAGGAGTGAACATGACTGCTACTTTAGATCTACTTATTAATCTCACATCTGATTTTTCCATAGAGATTGTACCTATTGATTTTTATAACTTTACTTTTACTAAAAAACAAATCTTTGGAAATGTTCCCCTTTTCAATGAAAATGGAGTTGAAATTGGCCATGGGGGGCCTAAAAATCTCACATTAACATTAATTTATGAAGAAAATGGAGAACCACTGAAAAAAGATTATGGTGGACCTTTTAGAATGGGTTATCTAGGTTCAGGAGGGCCTATTTCAGAGGGACATTTCTGGGTAAAATATGTTGAAGCGATAAAAATTGGTTCTGGTATTCCAGATTGGTCAATAATGTTATCTGGTGTTTCTCAAACAACCATCGGTCTTGATGATTTCGATTCCGCTGTTTATTGTGGAGATCGTGTTCATAATGTAAGCTATCAATATTCTGAAGGTGGTCAAATAAATACCTATGAAGGGATGCCTTTGTGGATTGTTCTCTCAATGATTGATGGAAATGATGGTAGTGTCCATTATACATTCAATGACTCTTTGGCAGCTCAAGGGTACAATGTTACAATTTTTTCAACAGATGGAAAAAATTTGACTCTTCCGTCATCAGTTACAACACGAAATGATTCATTAATTTTAGCCCATGTTAAAAATAATCTCCCCTTACCCGAGGATGAATTTCCAGTAAGATTAGTATCACCAGATCTTTCAATGGATCAATGGATCAGTAAAATAGAATCAATTATCATCACTGATATCTCTGAAACAATCCTTAATTGGACCGTTAGTTTAACAAATCAGATAGATCCAAGCTATTCAACCGTATTAACTGCTGAAGAATATCTGTCCATAGCTGGTTGTCGTTATCATAGAATTTCAGTGACAATTATTGAAGATACTAAAAATGTAACTTTTGTTGGGCTTCCATTATATGTTATAATTGCCATTTTTGATGGAGGTGACAGTGGAACGCACTACTCCGGGTTTAATTACGATTTTAATAACACTTTAGTTTCAACAGGATATATAGTTCAGGTTAAAGCTCAAGATGGTTATTCAAAAGATTTTGACAGTCAAATGATTGCATATAATACATCTATCATCCTTGCTTATCAACGAAACGGTATTTTATTAGATGAGAAACACGCTCCCCTTCATTTGATTGGATTAGGATTTATATCAAGTAGGATGGTCTACGCGATAGCAGAGATACTTATCATTCCTAATTAGGTGGTGTAATTATAGAAAAATTAAGAATTTAGGAGTATAGCAAGTGAATAGAAGGGTAATAGGATTAATTTCTACGATAATACTTGGGGTTTCTCTTAGTCTTTCATTTTTCTTTTTATTTCTTCTCTGGGAAGATTCAGAATATTCCACTGATTTTCCATTCAAAATCAATGGTGGTACATTATTAGAATATAATCATGTCTCAGGAGAGGCTTTTATTTGGAACCAAGGATTTAATTTGACATTCAGTTCTATAACAATAGAAAGAAATCAAACGCTTAACATCTCAATTTTTAATATTCAAACAGAAAATCTTTCAATTTATGGGCTGTTAGATCAAGAAAAATACTCTATTCATAATTCTACATTTCTTTCATTGAAAATTATTTCCATACCTCAGCAAAAAAGAGAAATTGTATTAAAGAATGAAATTCAGGGCGAAATTTTTAAGATAGCTGCTATAGGTGACACTCAAGGTTTCTACTATCAATTTAAAAGCTTAACTCGTCAATTAAACTGTTATTCATACTCTTTTCTCGTTCATTTGGGTGACATAACTTCATTTGGCACAGTTCCCCAATTTAATGAGGTTCAACGGATAACGAGAAATTCAACAGCACCTGTATTCTTTACGCCAGGAAATCATGATATAAAATCAGAAAATTCTTGTATGCAATATCAAACATTTTTTGGTGAGTCAAATTATTGCTTTAAATTTGGAAATTTCCTCTTTATTTCTCTTGATTCATCAACAGGGTCTTTAACATCGTCTACTATGGATTTTCTCTTTAAAACTTTTAGTACTTACTATACACAACCGAAAGTAATCTTTACTCATATTCCCTTGTTTGACCCTCGTGCTTCAAAAGACCACGATTTCTTAAATGATTCTCAAAGTGATTTACTATTAAAGATTTTTGCCCAAAATAATGTCAGAATTGTACTTTCTGGTCATATTCATATCTACAATTATACTATTCGTGAAAATATACATTTTATAACATCTGGTGGAGGTGGGGCAGCTTTACATGAATCTAAAGAATTGGGAGGGTTCCATCATTACCTTGAGATAACCTTTAACAATAATCATTTGAATTGGTCAGTTAAACCAATAGAATTTGAAAGGAGGGCCTCCCCTTTAGATATTGAGGTTATTAAAGATCAATCTGTCAACATTATTTCTGTATCTGATCTACAATTAGAATTTGATATAATCTATGGTCAAAGTAGTTTTCAAAATCAATATGACAATTGGCGATCCTATGGCGAATATAGAGGTGTTTTAATAAGTGATCTCCTGGAAACTGTGGGTGGAATGACCCCTAATCATGTCTTAGAGATCGAAACATGGGATGGATTAATCCAAAATTTTAGTTACCCAGTAATCTTTCCTAATAATTCTTGGAAAATAATTCAAGGTGATGTGATACTTGCATATGCTTACAATGAGACCTTTGTGCCTGAATGGATTGATGGCTATCGAATAGTTTTTCTGGCCCCTGATGGCGCGTACAGTAATGATGACTGTCAAATTACTTCTCCATTGGGCGAAGGGTTTCATATTTGGCCTTCAGCGGGGTATCGATGGATGAAATATGTTAAATTCTTACGAATCTTGGAAAGATAAAAATGGAAAATGAAGTTAAAGATTCTGAAATTCAACAGTCTGAAACCTCTCATACTACAAAAATCCCTTGGATTAATGGAAATCGCGTAAGGAAGAAAAAGAAAACCATTCGTTATTATGAAACGAGTGATTTGGTAATCATTGCTTTATTCAGTGCGTTGGGAGGGATCTTTAGTACCTTTATCGGGTACTTAGGGAATTTAATTAACCATATAATTGGCATTCCATTTGGTGGGGGGCAGATCCTGGCTGGATTACATGTTTTTTGGATAGTCTTCATTTATCTCCTAGCAAAACGAAAAGTCGGTACTGCATTAATGGCGGGCATTTTAAAAGGTTTTGTTGAATTCTTTAGTGGTAGTGCTCATGGAATATTAGTAGTGGTCTTATCTGGAACCCAAGGACTTATTATCGAGATTTTTATCATTGTGTTTTTATCAACACAAAATAAATCTATTTTATCTGTGGCCGCAGGCTTTTCTAGTCTATCAAATGTCATTACTCAACAGATTTTATTCTTCAATTCCCAAATTCCAATACTATTTATTGGATTTATTGGACTTTTAAGCTTTATTTCAGGTTTTTTTCTTGGAGGGCTCTTTGCTATCTCCACATGGCAACTTTTCGATAGATCTGTCGTTTTGAATTGGAGGAAGACTCCGAGCGATCCTAGCCAGCTTAAACAAATCCAAATTCTAAGAATAATAATACTTATAGTTATTATAGTGAGTGAGATCGGGGTATTTTATCTCCTTGCTGTTCAAAATCGCTATTCCGCGGAAGTATCTGGAGATGTATTTAATCCATACACGTACTTCCCTTCAGATTTCTATGATTTACAAATAACCGTTGAAGCGGAATTAATTGGTGATGTTACATATGTTCCTCCAAAGAATTATACTGGAGTTCCCTTATTTCATATTGTAGAACGTGCTCAACCTAAAACTGAAAATTTTATAGTTCAATTAAGCGCTTCTGATGGTTACCAAGTAGATTTCAGTGGAGAAGAAATTTATCGTGATAGATCAATAATTGTGACATCAACTGAGATTGGCCTCCGTATTGTAGCACACAACTATCATGGCTCCTTTTGGATTGAAAAATTGGAACGAATTGAAGTAAGAAGTATTTGACACTGATTCGGATGAGATAAAAGATACATAGGTACATCTCGTTCACCTGTAACCACGAATTTTTTTCCTTCAATGGTGAGTGATAGCTTAAAATAAATCAAATACGAACCAAATAAAGATCCAGTTGCATTCATCGATCAACGATCAGATAACGATAGATTATTTTGACCCAGAAATTGTGATTTTTTTGTTGCAGCTTCCACAGCATCTATTAGAATAGAACGAAAACCTCGCGCTTCCATTAACTGTAATGCTGAAGCCGTGGTGCCACCTGGGGACATAATAGCATCCTTCAATACTCCTGGATGCACATTTTGTTCCAGAAGGAGTTTAGCTGCACCCATTACGGTTTGTGCACTCAAAATAAGGGCTTCACGCCTAGATAATCCTGCTAAAACTCCCCCATCTGCCAAAGCTTCAATAAAAACGAATACATAAGCAGGACCCGTGCCTGAGAGTCCTGTAACTGCATCTAATAGATGTTCAGGAAATTGAAAGACCTTACCTAATGAACCAAATACGAGTTCTACAATTTCTGAATCTCGATTGTCATTTCTGGTTCCTAAACTGTAACCAGCTGCACCTTCTCCTACTTGGAATGGCATATTTGGCATTATACGAACACATCGTGCCTTCCCAGTTAATCGCTCAATTGTTGTTAGAGGAACTCCTGCAACAATCGATATCACTAAATGATCGTTTGTAAAATGGGTTTGGAGTTTTTGAAGAGTGGTTTCGAATACTTGAGGTTTAACACAGATAAAAATGATGCTGCATCGTTCAACTATTTGTAAATTATTCAATGTAGCATTTATACCAGTTTCATTCACCAGTTCCATAAGATCTTCATATATAATATCATATGCATAGATTTGATTAGAATTTACTAGGTTTTTTTTCAGTAATCCCCTAATAAGCGCACTTCCCATTTTTCCTGTGCCAATAACGCCAATTAATTCTTTTAATATCTGATTATGATACATAAACCTACCTTCTTTTTCAATTAGAGTTATATTCTTTTCTTGTTGACTGGATCCTTTCCTTTCAAATTTAGAGCGGTAATTATATAGTCATTTTGTTGCAAGTGGCAAGTTTTTCCAATTGTGGTGAATTTTGCTCAAGTAGTTTAATCAGTTTGTTAATTTCCTTCTTATTCATCTCTTCTCTGTTTATAATTCTTTCTTGATGATTTTTTTGTCAATACTCATATTACCACTAACAAATAACTCAAAAGATCATCTATCCTTCCGTGTTAAAATATTGTCATTTCTTTCTTTTTGTTTCATGTGGTGAAAAATTTGAAAAACAAAAAGACTCAACAACCAATTCAGCTCTCGCAGGATATACTGTATTTTCCAGGGCATGCAAACATTGTTGTGTTGAATCTAGGTTCAAAAAGCCTTATGATTGATTGTGGAAGGAATATCACCGAAGCAACCAAGATTCGAAGCGAAGCTGAATCGTTATTTAAGAATAAAATTGAATATGTGGCTTTAACCCATTTTCATGGTGATCATACTCATAGCTTACCCCTATTTTCTGATTGTCAAATTATCGCTTCTAATCAATTAGTGAAATTCTTAAAAGCAGCTAAGCGTAAACCAGAAAGAAATTTCCCCCTTGTTTTTCCTAATGTTGTTTTTGAAGAAAAATACGTAATCAAAGAATCTGATTCCGAAATAATCATCAAGCAAACAGGAGGTCATACACCTGATTCAAGTTATGTTTATTCTCCTAAGCATAAGCTATTAGCAACAGGTGATAATATACGATCTGATTTTCTATGGGGAGGACGTCACAGTGATCCTGATAAGTGGATTTTTGCTTTAAAAGAATATGTCTCTTTTGATATAAATTACATTATAATAGGACACGGAGAGATTATGAAGAAAGAAGAAGTAAATTTAATCTTAGAATATGTCCTTGAAGTAAAAAAGATGATAATAGACTTTTTAGAAAAAAATAAGAACGAGAAAGAAATCATCCTAAAAGGCAAAGAAATTAAACCTCGGGGTGAATTTGAGGTCTTCATTCATGATGATACAATAATAAAATGGTATAAATTCTGGAAGAAGAAGATTAGAAGTACGTAGAACCAGATGATTTATATCTTACAAATATTAAATATCAAACATATGGAGTTGATTGGTTTTAACCTTGAAACCTGTGTTAATGAGATTATGGTACCTCATAAAATAAAAGCAAAGGAATTTTTTGCAACCTATTTCCCAATAAAATCAACAAAAACGGAATTTGTCATTTTAACACGTGAAAACATGAAGGTTTCAAGAGTCGAACCTCAAAACATCTTAGAACCTAACCAGTTTTACTTTGTAGTTTCTCGTCCATTTTGGCAAATGGCTGTAAGAATCCTCACCAGAAGTAGACAAGAAAGATATAAAAAAAGTTCTTTGAATATGGAAGAGATTCTTCTCAACCCATCTCTCCAGAAGATAGCCAAAGCAAAGAAAGATAAAGGAGAACGACATATTTTTGATCTTTATTCAGATTTTCTTAAAATAGCGTCCCATACTCCTGCTGTACCCTTTAGCTTGGATGAGAAGAAGGATAAGAATCAATACCAGATGTGTAAAATCGCCATACAAATTCTTTGTTATTTTTTGCAAAATTCTAATGAAAATGAAAGAAGAAAAGTCGGTAAAGACGCTCAATCCATCAGATCTCAACCTCTAGGGGTTTCATCTACAGGAGGTATATGCGTTGTGGGAGCTTGGGTGATAATTTTCTTGGAAGGTGTATTAATTGGATTAAGTATGATTATTCCTGCTTTTTTATGATATAAAACTATTAATAGTTTAAAGAAAAACTTTTTAG
Organism: Candidatus Hodarchaeota archaeon; assembly: GCA_029856365.1. Lineage (GTDB taxonomy): Archaea > Asgardarchaeota > Heimdallarchaeia > Hodarchaeales > Hodarchaeaceae > Hodarchaeum. Next base: position 51,271 of record JAHQWW010000002.1, on the reverse strand, counting down.
TTTAAAATTCAGTAAGTTATCTTTTTTTCGATTTTCTCTTTGTTCTAATTACACGTATTGAAGCAATGCAAAGAAACCCAATTACGATGGGGGTGATTTCAAATGGTGTTACTTCTGATTTTCCTCCATTAATTATAATGGGGATGTTTGTACTGAGGCCATCTTCATTCGTTATGATAAGATTCAGTATTCGGCTAATATTTCTAAGTGAAGGGATACTTACATTAATGCGAGTTTCTTGCCAATGGGGTAGAAATTCGAAGTCAACTGATTCTAAGACTTCATTCTTCTCTTCTATAGTTAAAGATCCCTTTCTAGTAATTCTAGTGTTAAATGTATCCCATATCCTCACTTGTAATATTAAATCCTCATCTGAAGCCAGAGTGAAATCTGTTTGATCAACTTTTACTAAAGGAGCTTCAAAAAACCGATCAGCATTATAGATTCCCAAATAATCCCATTTACCTTGTTCAAGTGCTAGTTCCCAGACGATATTGTCTTGGGAGTCTACTTCAGTAATATAAGCAGGATGGTTAGGGACACCGAACGTTCCTAATCGATTTCCATTAGGCAAGCGGTCAGCATCCCCCCAAACCTCACCAAAATAATCTGTTGGTGCTAACCACGACCATGTTTCATTCATCGTCATAGTTTCTTCATTAACGACGACTTCGATCATGCGAGAAATTCCTGCTGATTCCCTAGGATTTTCTCGAGTGATATTAAAATAATCGTTATCGAATATAATATACTGATTAGGACCAATTACTTCCACGGCGTGGCTATGATAAAACAAACTCTTTTTTTCATTACCTTGTTTATCAAACATCTTTAAATTGCCTAATCTTCCTGCTGCCCAAAGAATCTCCCCACTGGGATAATTAATTTTATAAAAGGTATCTAGATGTCTACAATTATAGTAGATGGCTTGTTCTTCAATGTCCCAAAAGATAGTGTTTGCATGAGTCCATTGGAATCGTTCAAAAGCAGATTCATTAGTAAATTCTGTTTCATTGAATGGGATATGGATGCTGCTGTTCCAGAACCAAACTACATTCCCATTACGATCATGTTCATATATATCATCAAATAATAAGGGTTTATCCAGATAGTATCCATAATGAGTGAAATAAACAGTGAGAAATGTATCTGTAATAGGATTATATTCCACGTCATGATGACCAGGAGAAATAGGAAGAACTTCAGTGTTTTTTGTATGAATGTTATAAAGTTGAAGGTTATTAGGTGACAGAATATAGACAAAAGTGGTGGAATTGATGAATTCTGGATCCCACACAAGGCCTCCACCGCCAGTTTCCATTGGGAACTGTTGTATAGATTTAATATTCCCCTTCATATCAGTAATGACGATCATTGATTCAATGAAATGTTCAACAGTAGGATTCGATACTCGCCATAGACCGAAAATTGTCAACCCTGCTTGGGCTGTTACGGGATCATGATGGGTAATAGAGAGGACATTTTCAAGATCATCTGTTGCTTGATTTATTTTATTAGAAATATTGAATTTAGATAGTTTACTTTGTTGAATAGCCTTAGGTGGAATTTCTAATGATTTTTGTATTATCCAAGGGTAGAATAGTATGACCAGAACAAATACAACAAAGGAATTTCTTTGAAACCACTTGAAAGCCAAGAATTTCACCTTCAAAAGTGGATTATTTTGAGCTTTAAATGATATTTAACTTATTTCATTGAAGTCTATTCACTCTAATACTTAGAATTTTTTTTGTTTGAATTTAATCAAACCCCCTTTATGTCTGTATAATGCTATAATTGAAGTTCCTGTTTCATCAGCTCCCCCTATCTAAACTTTCAAAAAGCATTTCCTAACAATCAATGTTTATAACATCAAACACCTTAAAACTGGTTTATTTAGATAGTTGAAATATCAAACGTGAGGAATTATGTCCAATTTGGTTAAAAATGAACAGATATCGAAAATTGTTTCAACACCTCGTATCCCCGCAATTGATTTTGTTCGTGGATTGGCTATCATATTAATGGCTCTTGATCATGCATCAACTTACTGGAATGTTGGAAGAACAGCAGGTGAGGGGTTAACATCTTGGAGTGAAGAAACAGGTGCGTTTACAAATTTCTATCGGCCTAATTTTCCTGATCTTCTGAACTTTTTGGTTCGTTTTGTGACACATTGGTGTGCTCCGACCTTTGTTTTCTTGGCTGGCACTTCAATAGTACTTTTTGAAGCTAGACGCCTAGAAAGAGAAGTTTCTCAAAATGAAATAACCAAACATCTCGTCATTCGGGGATTAATCCTACTCCTGATCGAATGGACTGTTATTGCTTGGGCATTTCATGCTTCACCCTTTTATTTTGGTGTCCTTGCCCTCATTGGTGTTGGATTCATTGTTTTTGCTTTTGCTCGACAGGTTTCATGGAAAATCATATTAGGCTTATCCCTATTTTTATTCTTGGAACCTCTCATTGATAGTTTTATAATGGGACTCTCAGGAAGAAATATATCAATATTTTATTGGGGGATCATTTTTAACCAGTTACCAGTGGGCATACGGGATTATCTTTTAACAGTCTCCTTTTGGCCAAATTGGCCAAATGGTTTGTACCCGCTTGATCCATGGCTTGGGGTTATGGGTTTGGGCTTTGTTTTTGGCCATTGGTTACGCAAACAACAAATACCAGAAGACAATCATCTCATTGCAAAGCGACTCGCAATAGTTGGGGGTACCACTATTGGCATGTTCTTCATCTTGAGACTCTTACAAGGGTGGCCAATTAACTATCTGGGAATTTGGGAAGCTAATGGTGTTTTAAGACCCGATGCTTTCACAATAGAGACATTTTTCCTTTTAGCAAAGTACCCTCCGAGTATTGGTTTCCTTCTTTGGACTCTGGGTGGTATGTGCCTCGTTCTCTCTTTTTCATTCTATTTTCAGGATCAAGATTGGTTCCAGAAGTGGACATTACCAATCGTTCTATTCGGATCTACACCACTCTTCTTTTATAGCATTCATTTACTCATTTATGGTGCTGTACCATTTCTGATGAGTGTCTTGTTGTATGGTGAACCAACACATTATGCATTTATAGGTAAAATATTCGCTGATATGCTATTTCTTTCCCTCCTAGTAACATTGATTGTCTGGATAATAGGCCTTGTCATTTTATACCCTGCCTGTGTGATATTTCAACAGATGAAAAAACGATACCCAAATTCAGTGCTTCAATACATCTAACAGTGTTATTAACGTGTTAAACGAGAAGATGGTAAGCCTAGCGACACAGAACTTGCTCGTGTCCCCTGAACAAAAATAAGCCCCCGTTGTCCGACATCTCGTCCTTGATCATGATCATCAGCAAAAGAACATGTAACATCCCATCCTACTGCTGCAAAGAACGAGGGTACAGCTTTTTTGTCAAGACCCCATTTGAAGTGCCTAGTAAATGGACCGAATACAAGATCTGCAAGGGCAGGAATGCAAATGTCCATAAAGATTTGACTGGTTTCAGTACTTATCTCAGCAATCTTCTTGAGTAAAGATATAACCAAATTTTGTTCCATGTAATAAATTAGCCCTTCTAATATCCAGAATGAAGGAATATCTTTCGAGAAACCATTTTCTGTTAGAAGAAATGTCCACTCGGGGCTAGAAAGATCCGCAGATAAACGTACAAGATCACAAAGCGGCTGTTCACCATGCAAGATTTCATCTTTGTAATTGATTAATGTACTATAATCTATTTCGAAAATGGTGTGGGAATGTGTTTGAAGGGGTTTGAATCGATATGCACGGGTATCCAAGCCTGCTCCAAGAAGAACGATCTGTGATTTCGCATTTCTGTTACACCAGGGGGTTAATAGGTATTTTTCGATATAATATGAACGTACGAGTGGATAGTCACCCCTATTAACAACGAATTTGTGTTTGTTGGCATAAGAAGTCATGTCACCTGCGAGTTGTTTTGCGAAAGGATCAATAATAAGGGGGGAATCACTAATACATTCTTGCGCTCGGTAGTAGGCCATGAGACGGGCCGTGAAAGGGATTGTGGTATTCTCGTTATCAGTTGTCCGATAGAGATACTCAAACTTCTGTTCCTTCTGAAATCTTGTTTGTGTTACATCAACCTCTCTCAACTGATCATCCTTTATTTTATCCTTGAATTGCTCAGGCGAATTTTTTTCTTCAATTTCCTGTTTGACAATTTGTACAATCGTTGGTATAACATGGATCTTCCCAATGCTTTGTGTTCTTAGACTCTCCTTATGTAAAGGTGTGTCAGAGAATTGCCATCCCTCTAATCCTTTCACTCCGCAATAAACAAGTTGTAATATTGCTTTGAGATATCCCACTACATGTGCTTCTTTTTCTTCAGCAGATCTTCTTTGTTTCATGAACTTCGTGTCGAGAGGGTCTCTTAATAGCCTAGAGGAAATATGACCTACCTCCAGAGGATCTCTTAATCCTTCTAAGATTATTTTCTCTAGAGAAGGTCTTATTCTCTTTATAAAGTCAAGATAAACAGAGAAACCTTCCTCAGGATCCCTTGTATAAGTTTTCGCGATTCTTTCGATTTCAGGAATAATTTTCTTCGATAACTCTAATATAAAGTCTTGTATCTCAGGATCCATTATCTTTACCAAGACATAAATACTTGTTAGATATTTTGTTCGAGCATTCTTCAAATATCTTCCTCATACTAAACACAAATTTACTTGAAGATTCAAAAGACACAGGATTTCAATTCGCGAAAAAATTGTTTAGAAATCCAATTGAACATTAAAATTTTTGATATAACTGAGAGTAAATACTATGAAAAACCTTAATCCAAAAGTAACTGATAATCAACATATAAATACTCCATTGTGGATGACAGAAGTTAATAGGCGTAATAATATTTCAACTATTTACTCTCAACCTTTTAATCCTTTTATCATTCTTTCTGCTGATCATGAAGATGTTTTTTATTTTACACAAACATTTGCTCAAATGAGTGGTATTCATCCTAGTACTCGTTTAATTAGTAATAAAGCACTTTTTTCACTTCATCTAGACCTTCATTCTATCTCACTTAGATCATTCAAGATCTTTTATTCCTCGGTACTACCATCCCTCTCTTCGATTATTGAAAATTGGGTTGATGACCTCACTTACGAACTGCGTACTAGCTCTCTTTTAATGGATTTAAGTCATTATCTACTGAAAAGTATGGAATCTATGGATCAGAAAGTAGTACAAAGGTTTAGCCGTGCAGCATATAGACAAAAGATATTAACAATTATTGTCTCTGATCTAATACAACTACTCCTTAAACCTCCAGCCCTATATCCTATTGCGTTATCGGAAGTCCTTAGAACGAGTTTTCAATACCTTCGAAACTCTTTTGCTTCACAACTTAATATGGTTTCATCTTTAACCACAGACAATTTTACAACTTCTAATCCTGAAATTTGGGGTGGCTCTCATTTTCCAGAGAATATCTTTTCTACTCTTCTAACATGGCTTCATGGAGTTCCACTCACTATTGAAGTGGAAATAATAAATAAATTTTCCGTTGGGGTAAGTTTCAACGTTCCAAACAACTCTTTATTAGCTACTACCCAAGGATTTACATTAGTTGCACATTATCTTCGATTTTTCACCTCTTATTTCAATAGTCGTTTGTGGATGACTCAAAATTCTATTAATATCATTCTTCCCTGTGTGTTTTCAGAGTAATGCCTTAAGAGTTGATAAGGTAAAAACATTCCCATACTTATCACGTGGTTGATTTATAGCGCAAAGAAAGAGATAAAATCAAAAATTCACCTAATTTTCTTCAAAAATCACAATTAAAACGTAGTGTGAAGGAAACAGATGGTTAGAAAAGGGATTCTATTGCTAAAAATCAGTAGTTCAAGTATTGGTTATTAACCGAAGAAAGTCCCTTGTGCCAGTGGCAAGCCCCAGGAGAAATACTACCCACAGAAGCCATTTTTGGATATCCTTTTGTTCGACTCCTCGAACTACATAAATAAATAATAATACTATTCCAAATTTTAAACCTAAGAAAGGCCAGGCTCCCCATGGAGTATTAAACAAAATAGAAGGTAAATAATGTTTCTCTTGATAATTAAAGAATTCTATAGCGATGACGGTATTGAAAGCATCAAACATTTGAGTTATCATTGCTAAAATTTCTTCTCTCTGAACAATCACCTCTGGAAGATACCATTGTGATACCCGAGTCGCTATAAAATGGAATAGTACCCCGAATATACCTGATAAGACTAATATAATCACACCACCACCAATGTAATAAGGGTCTGTAAGTAAAAAAATAATTGGAAAGAATAGAATGATTTCAATTATTATTCCAATCGTTAAAAATGTATTCCTCCAATTTGAAAATCGCTGCACATCTTTCAGGTATTCTTGAGAGATAAAGATCGAGATGAGTCCCACTGTTAACGTTAAAAGAATAGTAATAACATAAACATAGGGTGTTACAAAAAGTCTGAGTCCAAAGATTTCATAGGGGGAGATAATCTTATTTTGATCAGCGATGTCTTGTAAAGCACGTAGAGTTGAACCAATGAAAATGTAAGGGAGTATAGAAACAAAAAACTCTGAATCCATTTGAATTGGAATGAATTGTTCTTCTCCCCATCGTTTAACGCCCTTTTGATTTATTCGGACTATTATTTTACCAATTATGAGAATAGCAAGAATCCCAATGGCAGTATATACAATTGTGTTGTAGAAATTATAACCTTCCTCTGAGATGAAATATTTATAAATAAAACTGATAGGATCCACTATTTCCTTGAGGAAGGTGTTTACTGCCTTAAAAATGCCATCTAAAAATTCTTGAATGATGTTTTGCTGTACACTCATGAAAAAATCATGAAAGGATTCAATGAATCTTATTCTAAATAACTATCGTCTCAAGATTGATCATTATAGCAATGATAGATTTTCTAATACTCTTGATTCATAAATCTAGCAAATCCTAAGCCTACAAAAATAAGAAAGATGTCTAAGCCAAAGATTATGATAACAAAGAGGGAGAATAATGGTTGAATGGTAGGTAACTGGGCTAAAGTTGGTTCTGTTATCCCTATTATTCCGAAAAAATCAGAGATATCATTGAATAATGTGATACTAATGGTAACGAGTGTTCCTTTGGTGAATTTCATATCTAACAATAAGGGGAAGATAGCCATTGCTTGAACAAGTAATAAAAAATGACCGATCACAACAATTTCAGTATCTAGCGACCCAAAGTTTAAAATAATCAAATAAGTCAATATCGCTGCCCGAATACCTTGAATAAATGAAAAAAAATTAAAATTAGAAAAACGTTGATCATCAAATTGAAAATAAACGCCCAATAACAATAATACCGCTAAAGGGCAATCAGGAATTAATATCCATAAGACAGGAGAATATTGAGTAAGACCAATCACCTCATAATAGTATAACAAACCAATAAAAGCACCCCACAAGTTACCTATCATTAATATTGCTATTAATGGTTTCAGTGCTAAAATTTTCAATTCAAATTGATGAAATCGGTGGATATAAAAACGTAATGACCGCTCTCTCCATATATTACCATCTGATGAGATTGTTGTCATTGAGTGTCAGTAAGACTATTATGAATAGTTTCCTTTAAAATTTACCACTCATTTAAGCTTTCTTTTTCCCTTTAAAACAATTATGGAGCTGTTCCAATAAATCGGGATGATTCATAAGTGTACTGTAGATGTACACTCGAGCAAAGGTTTCTGTCAATTCTCTTATGTCACATGTTGTTATGGTTTCCATTTCGTCATCTGGTACGATTGAGGCCAATTTCTCGGTTCCGATTAATCTTGCTTTATTCCACTTCGCAAAAAATTCCTGTATACATTTTGCAGAAGGGACCTGATCGATGTCTAGCATGTAGCTAACTAGTGTTCCGAACCGTTCAGCCCATTCATTTCCTTCTTTTCCCATCCAATCGATATATTTGTATCTTAATTCGAATACACGGGCAGTACGCATGTATAATTTTTCAGTAGCGGTTTTCCCCATGACTACGCGCTGACCAGCTGTAGCAACCATCCCCCGCTCTTCTAGAACTTTCAAATAACGGTAAATTGATTTATCAGACTTCTGGTCAGTGAAACTACATGTTTTAGCTAGTTCATTGAAAGCTTCCGTAATTTCTTGGACAGTCATTGGTTTTTTTCTTAAAATTCTCATCACTTTTTCATAATTGTTATCTGAAAGGATTTTAAGGGTTTCTTCATCGCTAATGACTTTTAGAACTGTAGGTTTGTAATCGATAATGTCTTGGTACTTTTTTTGCTGGGAAACCATTTCTATCTTTGTCATAAAAAATAAAGCTCTCCATTGTTAAAGATTACAAAAAGAAAGATATAACAGTTTTGTGAAAATTTGAACTTCACCTGACATTCAGTGTGATGTAATAGCAACGACGTAAATCCATCATGTCAGGAATTTGTCCAATTAACCCCGCATCTTTTAAATCACGAAGGGCATAACGAACTGTCCGAGTAGAGTACTTAGTTTGCGATGCAATATCTTTAAAACGCATTTGTTTTCCCGTTTGAATGATATTGTACACTTTTTGGGATGAAGGAGGCATATTCGCAAATGACTTCTTACTTGTCGATAAGACATTAGACATTTTGATGATACATCCTGTTATCGTGAGTTTTACAGTACTGAGAACAATTTGTTTAATTTTCTCAAAGCTTGAGATAATTGTCGCACGAAAATATTTATACTTTCCGAAACGTGCAAAAAAATTTAACGTCCCTAAAATTGATATAAAAACATTTAATTTGGGGATTCAATATATTGGAATCTTTTTACTTCTTATTATGTCAATCTAGTCTGATTTGATTGATTTAAAGCTATTTCGACACCATTGAGATTTTAATATGACTACTAAAAGAAAAAAAAACAACTAAAAATATAGAATTATCATCATAACTAGTCTAAACGGTCGTTATCAATGATGATGCACCGCAAATGATAGCTATGACAATCCACACAATAAATATATCATTTTTTCTGTATTTACTATAACCTATCAATCCATTCATCAGAATTGCGGTTGCACCCACCACAAACAACTGGGGAGCAATTATTGTGGCGATGATTGCTGTGATTACTAGAGTAACTCCAAGAATTAGCATTTGGACTACTTTTTGTATAATTTTCGTCTCAGTCACGTCGATGGGCAATTCTTTTGCATGTTGTTTTTTTGGTAAATTATAATTCTTGATTAGCAGATAAAACAGATTTGTAATTGTTTCGAATAATCCGAAAATGAATCCAAAGATTCCTATACTTATGATTTGGAAAATTGATAATTCAAAATTGACCATTTTCTGCATCACCTGATTATGGCTGATAGACAGATTATACCTAGAAGTATTTGAAAAAAATCCGATTATTAATCAGGTAGAGTTAAGCTTCAAAATATTACTTTATAATTTCAGAATATTTTCGAGATTATTATCATCAGTTTAGAAGAAGGATAGAATTGCCAAGAATTCGTTTTAAAAGTATTAAAAGAGAATCCAAATTTCTCAATCCCCTAAAAGGTTTTCAAGAGGATATTCACCTTATTGAACATCGTCAAGATCCATTGACTGGAACTCAAAGTATTATTGGAAAAGAATTGGAAGATAAGGCGAAAATGTTTTTTGGTGAAACAGATCAAAGTCTGATCCAAAAAATAGCCCAAGAAAGTCAAGCTAACTGCTTTATGTGTCCTAATAAAGTAAGAGAGGTTACTCCTAAGTATTCACAAGAGATTATACCCGAAGGAAGGATTATTGTTGGCGAAGCTACTCTTTTCCCTAATCTTTTTCCACTTTCCGAATATCATGCGGTGTGTGCTCTCACTCAAGCTCACTATTTAAAATTAAGTGATTTTACTCCAAAAATACTTGCTAATGGGATTCAGGCTTGTTTAGAATTCATTAAACGTGTATTTTCCGTTAAACAGTCAAATAGCTTTATGACAATAAATTGTAACTATTTATTCCCCGCTGGTGCTAGTGCTGTTCATCCACATATTCAAGTGTTAGGTGGAGATACTCCATATACATTCCTGACCAAAATACTTAAGGGATCTCATCAATATTACAAGGAAAACCACTCAAATTATTGGAAAGATCTGATTGAGTTGGAAAAAAACTCTGATGAACGATACATTGGAAGAACTGGAGATGTTGAATGGATCACTTCTTTCTCTCCATTAGGGAGCAATGAAGTTCAAGGAATTGTCTTAACAAAAAATAATTTTCTCCAATTGTCTCAAGCAGATACCTTGTCTCTCAGTGAAGGAATCTCAAATGTCCTTTCTTTCTATGAAGAAAATGGTTGTTCCACTTTTAATTTTACCATCTTTTCAGGCTCCCTTGGCAAGGAAGCAGAATGGTTCTGGATTAATGTACGAATTATCTCTCGATCGAATGTTTACGAGAATTATCGTACTGATGATTATTTTTTACAGAAGCTTTTAGGAAATGAAATTCTCATTAAATCCCCCGAAGCTCTTGCAAGGCAATTACGTGCAAAATTTCATAAATGAAGTTATAGCTTCAGTGTTTCTTCCTGTATCAAATTCCATGCTTGGTTTACATGCTTCTCTTGGACGTTAGTTTGCCCTGTGACTAATCTGAGAGTATATTTTCCATCTAATTTTGTATGAGTCATGTAGAGTTTTCCTGTACTGTTTAATCGATGTAATAACTCTTCATTCAACTGATTTAATTCTTCATTTGCATCGATAGAGGGTGGATTATATCTAAAACAGATTGTATTCAAAGGTACGGGTGCAAGTAATTCAAAATTTGGTGATTCTTCAATTTTTTGCTTCAGAGAGTTCGCAAGATCAATGTGGAATCTGACTTTTTTTTGCAATCCTTCTACTCCAAAGTGTCTGATTACAAACCATAGTTTAAGAGCTCGAAACCGTCGGCCTAATTGCAAACCCCAATCTCGAAAATTCTTCACTCCTTCTGCTTTGGTTTTGAGATATTCAGGTAAAATCTCAAAAGTTCTCACTAAGGCTTCAGGATCCTTAATAAAATATGCAGAACAATCAAAATTAGTAAACATCCATTTGTGCGGGTTAAACACAAAAGTGTCTGCATATTCAATCCCTTCGATCATCCATCGATATTCTGGTAAAAGTAATGCCGTTCCTGCTAATGCTGCGTCAACATGTAACCAGATTTTATTTTTTGAACAGATTTCACCGATTTGTTTCAAGGGGTCGATAGCTGTGGAACCTGTTGTACCAATTGTAGCGACAACTGCCATTGGTTTCAGACCATTACTAATATCTGATTTAATAGCTTTTTTTAGGGCTTCTGATTGTAGAGCAAAGTTTTCATCAACAGATATTTTCCGTAAGTTCTCCTTACCTATTCCAACTATCTTAACTGCTTTTTCAATACTTGAATGAGTTTCAGTAGAACAATAGACTGTTAAAATACCCTTATCGTTCATCCCTGTTGAATTGATTTCATAATTAGTCAGTTTTTCTCGAGCTGTAAGAAGAGAACAAATTGTTGAAGTTGAAGCGGTGTCTTGGATTACTCCACTGAATTCTTTCGGTAATCCAATCATGTCTCTTAACCATTCCATGACCCGTTCTTCCAATTCTGTTGCTGCTGGTGAAGTTTCCCAGCTCATGCATTGAGCTCCTAGAGTTGTGAGTAGCATTTCTGCTAGTATTGAAATATGAGAGCTATTGGCTGGAAAATAAGCAAAGAAGTTGGGACTCTGCCAATGAGTTATTCCAGGCATTATTAATTCTTCAAAATCGGAGAAAATTTGCTCGAAGTCTTCACCAGTAACTGGTGCTTCTAGTGGTAGTCTGTTGATTATGTCTCCTGGCTCTACTTGTGATTTAACGGGAAATTTCTCCACTGTTTCTAAATAATCTGCCATCCAGTCAACTATTCGATGTGCATAATTACGAAAACCACCGAGATCCATATTCAATCTATCTCCTAGTCAGATACCTTTCAAATTAATGATAGGAGGTGACTTTTCAACTTCAACATCTTCTCATAAAAGTATAAAAATATTATTCTCAAGCTAAGTCAATATATAAAGGAGAAAGTGGATTTCGTGAAACCATTTTATGTTGGACTAGCTGCAATAATAGAGAAAGATAATCACTTTTTAATACTCAAACGGTCTTCTAAAAAAGATTTTGCACCAAACACTTGGGAACCAGTCACAGGAAGACTAGAAAGGGATGAGAACCCTGAAAATGGAGTCTTACGTGAAATAAAAGAAGAATTAGGAATCAAAGCTCAAATTGTTATGCCAGTCGATACTTCATGTTTCTATAGAGGTGGACAAAAGTTTCCCATGGTTTTTATATATTACTGGCTGAACTATCTTGGAGGAGAAGTGAGGTTAAGTTGGGAACATTCCGAATACAAGTGGGTTACTCTTGACGAGGCTCTCGAGGAATCAACACTTGAGCATTTCCATGAAGAGTTTCAGAGGATTATTAAACTCAAAAAGCATCTTCCTAAAGAATTCATTCTTTAAACCTAATCCAGACCACATTCTTTAGTTGTTATAGAAATCAAAGTTCTTGTATTATTTGTTTTAAGTTTCTTACAAATTCTAAAATGTCTTCTTCAGTATTATAAACGTGTGGTGATACCCTAACCATATTCTGTCTAATAGTCAGCTCGACGGGTCTCCTTAGGGAACACAATTTTTTACTAATTTTTTTACTTTCTTTTCCTTCAATTGTGAAAGTTACGATTGACCCCCGCTTCTCTGGTGAAATAATTTTAATACCTTCGATTGAATCTAGTTCTTGTATTAGTGTATCAATTAACTTCATATCATGATTTTGGATATTTTTTATACCTATTTTATGTAAATACTTGATTGATTCTGCAAAACCAATCTTTACCCCATAAGCACTCGTGCTGTATTCAAACTTCCTAGCTGTGGTTGCATATTTTAATTCCATTGGGTTAAAATCCCACATATTTTTAGGCGTCCGCCATCCAACAAAAGCTGGAGTTAATTTATTACACAGGTTCCTTGAGATATAAGCGATTGCTGTTCCAAATGGAGCTAATAACCATTTGTAGCTCCCAGTGATATAAACATCGACATTCAATTCTTTCATGTTAAGTGGAATATAGCCAGCTGCTTGAATACCATCTACAACTACTAGTGCGCCATATTCATGGGCCCGATTTGTAATCTTCTTTAAATCGAATCGTTGGCCTGTGATAAATTCAACATGAGACAGAAAAACAACTTTAGTACTTTCATTAATTCCTTCTAGTAAGTCATCAACTGAAATTACCCAATTATCCGCAGTTATTAACTCCACTTGAACGTTTCCTTTTTCTGCTAATCTCATCCCAGGATATGTGACGCTTGGAAATTCAATGTTTGTTGAGATGATCTTTCCTTCTTTTAACTCTAAACTCCAAGCTATAGAATTAAGAGCTTCAGAAACGCTGTTGAAGACAGCAACATCTCTTGGTTCACAACCAAAAAGTTTAGCTCCCTCGTTCCTCAGATTATCATAAACACTAATCTCTGTTTCCTCATCTAAAGCCAAAGTTCCTCCCTCGGCCATCTCTATAAAGAAATCCTTTGTCCTTTCGATCACAGGATTAGGAACTAACCCTATACTGGCAGTACTCAGATAATTAACTTTCTCTATAGTTGGAAAATCGCTCAAAACTTCTTTCACTATCATTTTAATACCCAAAATTGTTTATGCCTGATGTTTAACTTAACTTGATTATTGATTTATTTGAATTTTTAGTACTAGTAACAAAATTTAAGTTACGGTATGTTTTTTGAATTATGCGTGTTACCATAGTTGAGACTTATGCGAGTACAGAAGATAACTGATATTTTTAAAGAAAAGGAAGTGACTCTCTCATTTGAGTTCTTTCCTCCTAAGAAAGAATCTCAATTGAACCATTTTTTTAATGTAGTAAGAGAACTTGTAAATCTTGGAGCGGATTTTATATCAGTCACCTATGGCGCTGGAGGTAGTACTCGTGAAAAAACAATGGAGATCACCACAGAACTTCAGACTCGATTTAATATACCCACAATTCACCACATAACATGTGTTGGCCATTCTCAACAGGACTTAATTGACATACTGGATAAAATGAAAGCTAATGAGATAGTAAATATTCTTGCATTACGGGGTGACCCACCCCGCAATGTTAAAGTATGGACACCCGCACTCAATGGCTTAGAGTACGCTTATCAGCTTTGTGACCTTGTTTCAAGATCTTATGGCGATTATTTTTCTTGTGGAGTTGCAGGGTTTCCAGAAGGGCATCCTGAAGCACCGAACAAAGAGATTGATGTTAAACATCTAAAGAATAAGATAGAACATGGAGGTGAGTTCATTATCACCCAGCTCTTCTATGACAATAGAGACTACTTTGATTATGTGACTCGTCTTCGTAATATCAACGTTAATAACAGGATTATACCAGGTATTCTTCCTGTTTTCAACTTCAAGAATTTAAAGAATTTTTGTGCCTTTTGTGGAGCTACTGTCCCTCAGCATTTCCATAACATCTTTGGGCCGTTAGAGGATGACCTAAAGGCCACTGAGAAGAAGGGCATTGAGATTGCTATCAGACAATCCACTGAACTCCTCGAGGGAGGTGCCCCAGGGCTTCATTTTTACACATTAAATAAATTGGATCCTATAAAAGAAATTGTCGTTAAATTAAGAGAATTTTTATGAATAACTAGCCCAACCAATAATGACTTAGGTACTTTGGTATGGGATATAACCCTTCAAATCGCACGAAAGTTTAGAGTCACACTTTCCACAATTTCGTTGGATTCGTTGACACCTAGCTTGTTGCGCGTAAAAAGCTGCAACAACTGCATGTTGATGGGAAAATCTATCTACAAATCGTTGGGGAATAGAGGGATACACCCCAAAGATTTCTGATAAACCTGCCCAATGAATGTTTTCCAACCCAGTTTTTCGAGCAAGATTCACAGCTTCTTCCATTAATTTTCTTGAGGCTCCAAATCCTTTTATCTTACTCTGGATGCGTGGGTAGTGAGCGATTTCCCAGTTTTGGCAATTGAGGCACTTGAAACAGCATCCAGAGCAGAATACAGTATATGATTGTGGTGAAGCCGAGTGAAGTTGACAGCTTGCCACTTCTGGAAGCCCCATCATACAGACCCCTTGTTCCCCAGCTAAGCGATCGACTCCACATTCCCAAGCACATAATTTACAATTCTCAAGGTCATTATATTTCATTGAGATTTCACTTTAACTTCTCAGTTCTCTCATTCAACCGTGGAATGAACATGGGAACTCTTTTTTTATAGTCTAAGTATTCTTTCCCCAAACGCTTCTCTAGCTCTGGTTCTTCAATCAGTTTTATCTCCAGAATGAGAAGTAGAAAAAATAGTGGAGTGATGATTATTACAAGAGAAATTGATCTTAATAAAAAACCAATCCCCAAAAATATCAAAATATAACCCAAAACAATTGGATTTCTAATATAGACGTAGGGTCCAGAATTAACTAGCTTTATAGGAGGAGAAAAAGGTACAGGTGTTCCTTTCGCTTTAGCAAAAAGCAAGGATGACCATATTATTAGAAAAATTCCTAGTGTGAGAAAAGGTATAGATATAAGTAGATTAGTTGGCTTGAGAAGAAGTCTAGGGAAACTCAACACATCGTCCATAAGAAGAGAAATTAAAATTAAAAGCAAAGTAAAGATAATAAAGGCTCCTCCTCCAATAGGCGTCAGAAGAATTCGTACTTTCTTACTACCTGTTGCTGCTTTATTTAAAATAAATATAATTTTATCTCGCATACTGTTTTTATCTCCTTTTTAATAGGAGGATCTTTTAGGTTGTTTCCGTATGAAAAAATTATTTATGATCTCTAGTGTCAATATATCAAATACAACTCAGAGCATTTAGAACTCCTCTAAAATATACCTTCTGAAAAGATTCATTTTAATTGTGCAAACTTACTAAGCTCTATTTTCTATTTTTTTCTATAAATAACATGTTATTAAACTACAAATTATTCTTCATTTCAAAGAGGATACCTCTAATAAATTTTCCAATCTCAAAAATCTTTTTTCCTGCAATATTAAGAGATTGACCTAAGTAGTTAAAGAAAACTGTTTTCTTTTTCAGTTGTAAAATTTCATCAACCTTTCGGAAGCAGTAAAGGTTGCTGCGAAGAGAGTTACATCGTTAAACTTATTTTTAATTTGCTGAAGTTTGTTAAGGAAATCCTTGTCTACCAGTTTAGCTTCTCGTGGGAAAGAAATGAGTAATGAAGGTGCTAAGAGTCCTCCTAACTCAAATGGAATAGCGATAATTTCACTCGTTCCTATTAATGTATTGATATTAAACCATAAGCATCCCTCGTCAGGTATTTCAATATTGGGATATCTATGAGGAGCAAGACGTGCTCTTAATCCATCAAATCCTATTAAAAATCTCATAAGACGTTTCCCTGTTTTCTCTGCTTTCTCATACAGAATCCATTCATCAGCTTCTTTTCGTATCTTTATATCTCAAGGATTAATGATTTATCGTTTTAAGAATCCTTTTATGAAATGGTTATAAATTTCTAATATTTAGCTTACTGTAATATAACCAATTAATATACATTTCAACAAGTATTGATCATTAATTATTCCTTCTCCCCTCTATTCTTCATTTATGTTACTAAAAAAGAGTTATCAGAGATAAATAGGGAAGGAATACTTATATGGATTGTGTTCTGTACCACGCTAGTTTTCCTTGGTAATCTATCTGTAATATTCTTTAATCTGTTATATTCTCTTTTTCATCAAGAAAAGGGAACTAACTGAAAATGATGACCAAATCATTGATTTCTCTGTAATTAATCCTTTTTTTGTTTATCACCTTTAACGCGTGGCTTGATGAATATGTACTTGAATCTGACGTAATAAAGTGCTTGGAATGGGAGAACAGTCAGCTTCATAGAACAAAAAAGGGGTTCCCAATTTTTTGGTCATAGGTTTTAAAATCCCTTCAGAAACACGAAACGCCATGCAGTTAAACGGGCCAATGACAATTACACCAGCATATCTTTGGATACTTGCTTCTATGGATTTACCAATGGTAATAATGGCTTCACCAACAATATTTGGAGTAATATAATCCTTCCCAAAGTTTAAGATATCATAAACATGATTTTTCTCTGCAAACAATAAACCAGTACTTTCAAATTCTTTACGGAGTTTGTTTTCAGTTCGTTGGAGAATTTTAAAAGCAGTCAAGAAAGAGAGGTATTTTTTACCTTTATCTTTATAATTCACCAGTGCGGATATCACAGTTCTTAGTCCTTCAGGGTTTTTATTCCAGGTTTGTGCCATTCTTCGCAAATTATCATAAAGAGTAAACAATGCTAGTTCAGTTACATCAACATTTTTTATGACAATACCATTTTGTGCATAAATCTCATCGATTGATTGTTTTAAGAACTCATCAAACCGAAAAAAGAAATCTCCAGTTACTAAAACTTTTGGACACTGACTTGGGCTTTTAGAACAAGGATATTCTGATATTCGTTGAATAAATCTTTTGAGTTGTTTATTAAACTCCTTTTTGGTTTTTGAGTTTGTTATCAACTCTTCCCACTGTTCTTCAAAAAGTGGTAAGCTTTTTGGGCTTACAACCAATAAAGCTGATTTTATTTCATTAACCAAATCAGCTAACACTAATCCTAAAGGTATGGACATCAATAATGAATTCCCAAAGCCATAATAATTATCTGATGCTTGTGGATCAAATATAAAGAGATTTTCAAGGTTATTATCTGTGATAACTTGATTAAAAAACCGTTTATAAGCAATAATTACACATGGTGCCCCTGCTTCAAGCATGTAGAATCCTATCACTTCATTTAATTTTCGTCGTTTATGCGCTGAAAGCATTTGGCCAATGGTAATTGGTAGAGGAACACATTCTTTACCAGTCACATATTTTTTCCCTAAACTTAAGATTTCATCATTTGGTGTTTCAGCCTCATATCCGTGGATTCCCTTCCAACGTAGTACCATAGCAATTGCTTGAGTATGATATTTACTTATGGCTGGAAAGTAAATTTTAACACGAGGGTCAGTTAAAGGAAGTAATTCGCCATTATTTGTTGATATATATGCTTTGCCACTTCTGAAAACAACTTTGCTGGGATTAAATCGTACTATCTTTACTGATACATGTTGTTTTGAATAATTACGGATAATTTCAATGAAAGCTTCAATTCGTGTGAAAATACCTGCGTCTGCTGTGTGAGAATCAATTTCCAGTAGTAGATATGGTTTTTCTCCTAATTCCTTCTGTAAAAAGAATTGAGTGAAAGCGTCTATTCCACAGCTGAAATTCGAAATGTAAAGTAAAAAAATGTTTGGAAATCTGATTGAGAGTGTAGCAGCATTCATGATTAAATTACTGAAATACCAATAATTTTCCTCATTATCATATCGCTCTAAACAATCAAATGGGATAACTGTAATTCCTTGGCTAGTCAGTTTTCTTGAAATATTCATTGATGTTTCAGGAGGGAATGCATTGTAACTACGTCCTACAAGGATGACTCCTAAGTCATTTGAATCATTAATGACCTTCTGTAGAGCTTGCATACCCATTTTTTGCAATTCATTTTCAATTTCTTGTTGTCGAATAATAGCTTTAGTATAAGCACTTTGAGCTTCTGATTTAGTGACATTCAACTCCTTATGAAGGGAAATTAAACCTGTAGTAGAGGTATATCCTCCACTAAAATCTAAGATTGGAGTAAGAAATTCAACAGTCGAGTCTTTAAATTTTTGTTGAGCAATGTAGGGAAATCCTTGGTTAAAATAGCAAAGATGTGTATGATCATCGTTTTTTCTGTAAGTAGGCATTTTTTGTATATGCGGAATAAAAATTAAATTAATTTTCTTATTATAGATAAGATCAAAGACTGCTCCGTGAGCTATTTCAGTGGGGTAACAAAAAGCAGAATCAGTTATTTCTAATCCCTTTGGTGAAATGTCAGAAAGGACTACTTTAAATCCTAATTCTCTGAAGTAAGTGTTAAACAATGGAAAAAGTGAATGGGTCATTAATGCTCTTGGAATTCCTATTGTTCCTTGAATATTTTTTATAAGGGTGTCTGATTCTTTTTCTAGTAAGATATCATTTCTTTGCTGGGTATAGTCTGGTATCTCTCTACTACGTTCTTTTTGTTGCCATACTCGCTCCCAACGGCTACAACGCCCACCAAAAGGATATTTTTTTCCACCAACTTCTAATCTATCAATAATGCAATGATTTGTACAGGTATGACAAGTAAAACTACCTACTTTGCAAAAAGACCTTTGTATGAAAGTGGAGAGTTTAATGCTTATTTTAGTAATTTTTCCTTCTTCTAGTCTTTCTTTTGTCAATAATGCGATACCAAACGCTCCCATCAGCTCTGGAAATGGTGGTACAATAATCGGACGTCGTGTTGCATAAGCGAATGCGTTCGAGATAGCTAAGTTCAATGCAACTCCCCCTTGGAAGAAAATAGTCTTGCCAATACGACGTTTTCCCTTTACTTTTATTAAATAATTATTAACAATTGAGTAAATTACTCCAGCAACGATATCCGCTTGGTCATATCCCTCTTGTAAAGCTGTTCTAATATCTGTATTTATAAATGCGGCACAATTATCTTTAAACTTTACTGGAGCTTGTGCAGATAAGGCAATATTAGTTATCTTGTGAAATTCTAGATTAAGGTCTCCTTTAGCTGCTTCTTCAATAAAGCTTCCAGTACCAGCTGAACATGCTTCATTCATGGCATAAGATATCGGTACAGATTGATTAAGGAAAATATATTTTGAATCCTGACCACCAATTTCGAAAATCGTGTCTACTGTGGGATCAAATTCTACTGCACCTCGTGAATGCGCAGAAATTTCATTAATAACACAAGAACTTCTAGTAAAAGCACCAATGATCTTGCGAGCGGAGCCTGTTGTACCAATAGCTACTATTGGAAAGTCAGAATGATTATGAATTATCGTAGCTAGACAATCCCTAGTAGCTTGAATAGGATCACCATTTGTTCTCAAATAATGAGAAGCAACAATCTCATTAGTGGTTTTAGACAAAATAACTGCTTTAGTTGTTGTTGATCCACCATCAATACCGAGGATATATGGATCAGGAGCATTTGGATTTTTTGATGTTTGTTTAATAGTTATTAAACCCTGAAATTGAGATAAAGGGGGCAAGTTTTCAAATGTTCGTGTTATAGACACATGAGGAGATTTGAATTTAGGATTGTCTTGTACTAGTAATGCTGTGCCATAAGCTTCAAGATATATGCTTTCAGGTACAGTAATCAATGTTTTTCTTGAGAGCTGCTGTTGTATAAGTTTTATCAACAACTTATTTTTAACTACACCACCAATTAGTAGAATTCGTGAGGCTTGGTGCTGGCTTTTTTCTATCAAAGCAATAACTTTACATGCCATGCTATTAATGATAGAATAGATGATATCGGCTTTTGTAGCCTCGTTACGATTTAATTTATGAGTAATATCTGTCTTACAGTGTACAGAACATCTTGAAGCTAATGGAATAGTTTTTCCTTTATATCCTAATGGAATCCCATCTTCTAACGATAGTTTCATTCTAGTAAGTTGTTGAGATAAAAACTCTCCACTTCCAGCGGCACATTTATTATGTGAAATAACGTTGAAAATCTCTTTTTTCTTATTTACTAGATATAAAACGAAGACTTCCGCCCCTAAGGAAATAATCATATCACACGGAATTTGTAACTCTTTTAGGGCACGTTCAATAGCTGCTGGTTCCGAAATGTGCCCCATTTTGCCAGATATGCCAAAAAATCCTGTCTCTTTAGAATATTCATCAATAAGTTCCAGTGGAAGGCCATGGTGAGGAATAATATTTACTAAAATTTTCGATGATTCAATAACAACCTTTTTTATTGTTAATGAGCCTATATTAATGCCTATATAACGTGGAATTGGAGTAGTATAACTGGTTCTTGATTCCCTTAATAGCTGACGGGACAAAATTAATGGCTCCAATCTTAATTCATCGTTATATATGTGAATCAGTTTATTTCAGATTAAATTTCTTAATTATCGAATTTATCTCTATGTTTTTATGATTCTTTTCTTTTCATTTGAGATGATAAAATTCCCCTAAGGAAAAAGGTCTCCCAGAGTTAAAAAATTAAATAAATCACTAAGAAACATAAGTATAGGGACGAAATGCCTAGATATTTGATTTTGTATGACTTTCAGGATTTTAAGAAACTTTTTTATTAGTGGATTTTGTAGTGACTTAAGAAACATCATTTTATAGGCTATTAGAACTGGGAGTGCTTTACTTAATAATGACAACAAAGGTCATTAAAGACTTGTTTGAACGAGGTAAGTATCAAGAAGTCTTGGATCAACTTGTGAAGTTGGAAACACAAAAAAATGGTACTTCTCTTACGAGAAATGAACAGATTGAACACACAATTTTTCACAGCTTTGCCTTGCAAGCTTTGGGTCAATTTGAACAGGGCCTCCAAGTTGCCACCACCACTCGTAAAAAAATTCAGAAAACAAAAAATACTCAGCTTCTTTTGGCGTTGTTAAGCGCAGAGATCCGTGCTTTACTAGAACTAGAGAAAATGGATGATGTCTATACCCTCATCACAGAGGGAGATGCTCTCTTGAAGAAATTACCTGTTATAAACCAAGAGTCTGGGAGCTTCTGGATTTATTTATTCAAACTTACAAAGGCGATTTCTTTTTTAGACAAAGATAAACCAGACCTTGCGTTAGACCACTTACGCCAGGCTTTGGCTGGTTTTGAGAAATTTGGCACCCCTAATTACATTGCAGAGACTATTTATTCTTTTGGAAGGTTCTATTACCAAAAAACTAAAGACAACATGGCATTAGAGTACTACCAGCGAGCTTTCACTCTATATGAGAGGTTAGATCACAAGTTAGGTATGGGGAGTGTCTCAATTGGTATTGGGCATATTTACCTACATAAAGGTGAGTACGATGCAATGTTGGAACATTACCAACGGAGCTTAACCTATGCTGAAGAGAGTGGTAATCCAATCAAAATTGCTTGGGCCTTAGGTTGTGTCGGATGGACTTATTTTCTTAGATGGAAGCTTGACACTGCTCTAGAATATTACCAACGAGCTTTAGCCCTAGCTGAAACAACAAGTAGTAAAAAACTCATTGCTAGCATTGAATTGAGTAAGGGTATAATCTATCATATGAAAGGGGAGTTAAATAACTCACTAAATTGTCTTCAACGAAGTTTAACCTTACATGAGGCCCGTGAAGACGATATTCAAACAGCATTAGTATTACATTATCTTATTCGTCTGATGCTAGACCGAAAGGAACTCCTCCAAGCCAAATCATACCTAGATCAATTTCAGAAGATCAATGCCAGGACGCCCAGTAAGCACATCGAATTACGTTGTCGTTTAGCGGAGGCGTTGATTTTAAAGCAGAGTCCTCGAATGGTGAACAAAGCCCAAGCTCAAACGACCTTAAAACAAATTGTGACCGAGGAAACGTTTAAATGGCGCTGGGATGATGCCATGTTTGGCCTGTTCCATCTCTGTGAGCTTTTAGTCTTTGAAGCGAAAGCAACTGGTGAATTAGAAGTATGGGAGGAATTAAAGACATTTATTGAACAATTCTATATCCAAGCTCAACATAAAAAGAAGCTTATGTTTATTGGAGAAGTTTTAGTGTTGAAAGCCAAAATTGCAATGATTGAAGGAGAGCTTCACCAAGCCCTGGCCTTCCTCGACCAAGCCAAGACGGTTGCCACCGAAAATGACATTATTCTACTAAAGGATAAAGTGGAAGCAGAAGAACAGAGATTAGAAGCTGACCTTGATAAATGGAACGAACTGATTCGCAATAATGCTTCCCTTCAGGATCGATTTCGACAGGCACAAATGGAAGAATATCTTAAAAAAGCTCAACATCTAATTACTCACCTAACTTAAAAATAGAACCCCTGGAAGTGTTATATCTAAACTGCTAGATATTACTATTATATCTGAAAATTCTAAATAAATGATTATAGGAACTTAATGTTCATTATTGAAATACAAGGATATATCTAAGTTCTATGATCGAAATAATTTATTTTACGCCAATTATAAGCTTCTTTTCTTTTTACATTTAAAGAATTAATCTTTCATCTATCTAGAAAAGCTTTTTTCTTCTTTGTTCCAAGACAGCTTCTTAGACTTGAACAATATAATCAAATATCAAATTGTTCCTTCCAATCTTTTATGATTCTTCTCTCTCGCCTAAAATGATGAAATTCTCCTCCTGAAAGAGTACCCCCTAAATTCAAAAAATCAAGTAGTTCCCCATGAAATAGTAGGATAGGTATTAAATACCAAAATATATCTCCGAAAACAAATAATTGTATTCTTACCACTACTGCTGAAGTCACAACCGTTCCTATTCCTCCATAGAAAAAAACTGAGTATTTGGTGAGATTTCACGCTTAATTATTCCTATTATTTGCCAAAATCGTTTCTTGTCCTTCGATGTGAGCTTTTTTGGATCATTCACCATAATTTTATTGATTTCTTGTAATTCTATTAAGTAATCTTTTTGTGTAAAATTAACACCTTCGCCAACATCTAGGATCTCCAGCAAATATGTCTCCAGCATAATACCAGGCATTACTTCGACATCCCCAACAAATATTGTTGTATGTACACTGTTGACAATCATCTGGAAGATTAGAAATTTCTTTGAGTTTCCTAGTGAGTAAAATGTGTTTATTTTTGTTGAATTGGTTCTTGAAAGACTGGTTGGATTCAATTTTCGCAAATGATTCTCGAATTCGTGAACATACTGTCAGATTACCTACGTTTGGATCTCCTGCCTCAGGTATAATCGCTGCGGTAGTTCCACAATAAAATTTTGAAACACATTGTGGTATAATTGGTACTTCAGACCCCAAAAAGGTATCTGTTTTTATTCTCTCTGCCTCTTTGATCTGTTGAGGTGATATTAATAAGCGAGGATCATCACTAGTAGGTTTATAACTTATAAAGGTAACAGGAATATCGAATTTTTCATGGAAGTAATGAATAGTGTTTTCAAAATCTTGCCCCACGACAAGTCCTGTTAATGCCATGCAATTTAGAATTTCTGATGAAGGTTTTCCAAAATCGATTAGTTTTTGGAGCCCTCTTAATGTATCTTCAAGGAAGCGAATATTGCCTTTAGTAAGTTCTTTATATCTATCAGGATTTACCGAGTCCAAATGGACTGATATAAAACCTCCATCACTCGTTAATTCAACACATTTCTCTGCGACTGAGTTTTTGTTTAGTTGATTTCCACTAGTCCAAATATTGTTGATGAGATTGTGATCATATTTTGCGTATGCCATTAGTTCCTTCCAAGATGTATGAAGGAGGCAATCACCTCCCAACCACTCAATTTTCCGTACTTTTATTTCTGCAGCATCATCGAGAATACTCTTAACAAAATCTGTTTTCATTTCTTCTCCGCGTGACTCACGAGCATAACAATAAATACAGTTCTGATGACAGACTTGATTTACTTCTATTTGTAGAGTATATAATTTATAGTCTTCAAAATAAGCTCTCATTTCATCATTCAGAAAATAACTGTTGAAATCTTTTAGCAAAAAAATTCCCTCAAAAGATAAGTTTTGTTGAAGGAGTTATGAACTTTTTGGCCGTTAAGCTTATATATTAAATGATACTTATTCTATCAATCCGTAAACCTGTTTAGGGGCTAGATATTCGGGGAATTTATCAAGTAAAGCCTTACGAACCATATAACAAAAGTGGCAAGCGTCTACATATTTATCTTCATGTTTAACTTGGTATTTTCTTGCTAGTTCCGCTGGCCCTCCTTTTACTAGTGGTCCACAAATAGGATGTAAGTGTGCATCATAGTTCTTCACCAGCTCTGAGAGGGGTGTTTTCCACATATTCCCCATACTAAGGCCTTGACAGATATGGACATTACCAAAAGGATCAGGATGAACTCTTCCTGGGGCTTCTAATTCCTCATAAGGACATTCTGTGAATTCTTTCCAATGTTTTCTTGGTAATTCATTGGTAATTAATTTTTCAACTGCTCTTCCTCTAAACATAGCGCCTCCTCCAATTACTGGTTCTCCTTTCTCTTGAGTCTTAGCTATATCAATTTTAGGTTCTTGAATGCATATATCGCCCCCTGCTATGTCTAATTTTTTCATAGCTGCTAAGGCTCTTATAGCAGGATTTATCTTAACTTCTCCGTGGTGAAAAACATCATTACTTACACTTACATCCGAGATTCCTAGGTCTAGGAGAGGTTTCAACCATAGTTCCGCATCTTCTTCAGATGTTGCCCAATAAGAATTAGTTACTACACCAGTTTTGAATCCCATCTCATGAGAAATTCGGATCCCCTCAAGCATGAGAGGGTAAAAAAGAAAAGGTTCTCCACCTTCATAATAAACCATTTTTATTGTCTCAATTTTCCTCATTTCTTCGTGGACAGCTCTTAATTGCCTCAGAGTAAAAGTACCTTCAAAATTTGGACTACAATATAAGAAGCAATGATCACATTCGAAATTACAGCTCATAGTCAAAAGAAAATGAATCCCTGTTAACATTTAAATCCCTAATAATCATATAATGGCAATGTTTTATTTTTACTGTGGTAATTAAAGGATTTCCAGTAAATGGCACAGATAAGTATTTTCCAAAACAGAGAAAAGATCATTATATTATTCTTATTCTTTGTAGTAATTAGAATATTTATATTTGTATATCATTTTTTTTCTTTTCCTGGCCGACAGAACCGTGGGATCAATTAATAGTTGGATCGTTAAAGCCTTATTTTGATTATAAATATTACTATAGGAAGTTTGCAGAAGAATTTATTGATGGAAACTGGTTACCTTATGTATCCGAAGCTTCTGACCAAGTTTTGAATTCTTATACGTACCCTCCATTATTTCTATATGTAATAAGTATTCCAGTCATATTGGATGTGAATTTAGTCTTATTCCACTATTCCTAGCAGATATCTCATTACCAAATGTAATTTATAGGATTTTATTACACTCAAATAGTAAAGAGGTTGCACAGTGAGGTTTTCTTGCAGTTCTGTTTTACCCTCTCTCGATTGGTTATAATGGTGGATTTCTTTTCAACACCTCGTTAGTAATACTTGCTTTTACTATTTCAATATATTTTATTAATGTTAAACGCTTTAAATATTCAGTTCTGACACTTTCTATATCTTTTCTTCTTAAACAAATTATTCTGTTTTTCATATTTCCAATTTTCATATGTATCATAATGAAATCCACAGAAAATGGCTGTACTCCTAGTTCCTACTTGAAAAACATTATTATTTATGGATAAATCTTGATAGGAACTATATTTATTGGTTCCCAGCTCTAATAAATTTTGAATGGCTCACCTAGATGAAATACTTTTTTAATATCTTTTTTGGTGTTTCTAATTACTACCTTCCCTCAGATTTCGATACAAGTTTGGTTAAAATATACCAGTGAAATAATCCAGGATAAAATTGCTCTTTGTCATCACATATTATGGGAGCGAATTCTTTTAAATATTGGGCAATCTCATCTTTGTTAAAATAATGATGAGGATGACTCTTTTCCGTTTCTTCACTAATCACGAATGTATCTTTTTCAATCTCTTTTCCAATCCCATATTTGTTATGTTTCGTTGAGATTAAAGTACAAAGTAAATAACCACCGATTTTTAGGCATTTCATTATCTCATTGATAGTATTATGAATAATTTCAGCTGTACCATGATATATAACGTTCCATGCAATTATTAAATCAAAAAAATTGTTTTTAAATGGTAGTTGACTCATATCCCCTGTTATAAGTTTCAGAATAATTCTTTCCCGTTGAGCCCACTTCATTGCAAATTCGAGACCAGAACTACTTGGATCTATTCCATAAACATCAAATCTCTTTTTAGCAAAAAGAATAGTGTGACGACCAATACCGAAACCAAGATCAAGAACTTTTTCTACCTCCTCTTTCTCAAATTTAGGTATTAAGGAAACAATAAATGGATCAGGTTCTAACCAATGAGCTCTCCCTTCTTCCGTTTTCCAAGATTCATTCCAAGCTTTCATATGTGATTTCCTGGTCTTTTCTATTTTCTTCGGTAAAATTCTCTTTAAAATGGATTTTTAAGGGCATTATTATGATTTTCAATGATTTTTATAAATATAAGTATCAACTTGAAGATAGGATGAAAAATGATTAATGCCATTGTGTTTGACATCGATGGGACTCTCCTTGATCATGAACATGCACTATCAAAATCGTTTTTCAGTCTTTATTCGCTTATGAAGAACAGGATCCCTCATGTGAGCTTTAATGAATTTTTTACAACGTGGAAAATGAAAACAGATCACTATATTAATGAGTATTTGGATGGCCGTATTTCTTTCGAGCAACAACGGATCTTAAGAGTTCAAAAGGTATTTGAGAAGTGGGATTGTCATTTTTCAATTGAAAAACCAATGGATGTTTTCAAACAATACCTCTTTAATTATGAACAGAATTGGATATTATATGATGATGTTGTACCCTGCCTTACTATGTTGAAAAATCAACCTCTTGGAATTATCTCCGATGGTGATGGAGAACAGCAAAGAGAAAGATTAGCATATACAGAGATAATTTCCTTTTTTAGCTCTATAATAATATCTGGGGAAGTTGGTTTACGAGAACCAGCACCAGAAATCTTTAAAAAAAGTGTCAAGGAGCTGAATCTTTCTCTTGATGAGATATTATATATCGGTGATCAGCTGGAGAAAGATGTCCTTGGTGCTATAAATGCAGGTGTACAAGGAGTGTGGATAGACCGTACTAATCAAGGTCGTGTGGATTCTAAAATAATTACAATATCAAAATTAAATGAGCTTCCTGAAATTATAAGAAAATTTCAAGAATGACTTAAATTTGAAAACATATACAAAGAAATTCTTTCATGAGGATGACTTGATGTTTGCCTTTGATCTTCCTTTTCTTTTCTTTTGTGGAATGAGTCTAGGTTATCTAATGGGGAAACAACAAATCACTCAAAAAGCGAACTGGTTTCTTGGACTTAGTATTTTGTTCATCTTTCAGGTGGGTGGTATGATGCTATGGTTTAATGTTATCCCTGGAAGCAAAGACTACATGATAATTCCTTTCAACTTTCTTGGTATAACTGTAGATGCTTTTGACCCTTTAGTATCAGCAATTCTATTTGGTCTTGAACCTATCCTCATGATTTTAGGAGAATATTTAGGATTGAAGCAAGCAACTACAAAAGAACACTAGAATTCTATATATCCTTGTTGTTTATACCATCGAAGTGTTGCTTCAATACCTACTTCAAAGCTCGGTATTATATATTGGAATCCAAGACTCTTCAATTTAGTGTTGTCAAAAATATGATCTGAAAAAATCAACTTCAACGATGTTTTTTCAAATAAACTCGTTTTTCCGAGAAGTTTGCTCCAAACTCGGTCAAGATGACCATACAGATTGACTATCCATTTTGGGATGTGGAATTTAGGAGATTTCTTATCTATTAACTTTGTGACTATCCGAAATGACTCTTCAATTGTAATTGGGGTGTCATCAGCAATATTAAAAATTTCTCCTTTGGTATTTTTCGTTCCTGACATGAAGATAGCCGCTCTAATAACATCATTTACATGTACATGATGTTGAACTGTTTTCCCACTCCCTGGGATTCCAAAGATTTTTCCATTGACTAAAGCTATTATCGCATTTGCTGTTCCATATATAGATCTTGGCCCATAAATCGCTGTTGGTCTTAAAATGCTCACTGGTAACCCATTTTCCTCGAAATAGGAAAGTGCTAATTGTTCTTGAACCCATTTAGATTCAGAATAAGGATCTTCAGGTTTAATTGGATGTTTCTCATCTGCTGGGGTATATTGTAAAGTACCATAGACCATTGCTGTACTCCAATTCACAAAATGAGAAATGTTCTCGGAGAGAGCTGTAGACAGAAGATTTGTTGTGCCTTCAACATTAACTTTGTACAACAATTTTGCTGGAGCACTAAAACGAAAGATTCCTGCAGGATGAAATATCTTAGTAACTCCTTTTAATAAGCCTTTAACTTCTTGAGGATGCGTAAGATCCACAGGTATGAATTCTAATTTCTTAGAAGAAGGTAAATATTTCCGAGTTGCATTTGGAAGATCAGTAGCACGGACTGGAATTCCCTGGGAAACAAGAGTGTCAACTAGATGTGATCCAACAAAACCACAGGCGCCTGTAATTAAACAAAGATCTGATTCTTTATCAAATCTCTTCAGTAATTTTGAATCCAAAGATTTCAATGTTATACCTTAACATCTTGTTGTTGAATACAACCAACAATTTCTTCCATTAAAGTTTTCTTCTTTGTCCTCCTTTGTGCGATCAGTCCTAATATTTTTCCATTTCGTGCCTCAACTGCTCTTCTAATGGGATTTAAGGCTCTAGCAGGAAAAAATAAATATGTAGCAAATCCAATAATTGGTTTTCCTTTAAGATCTTGTGGTAATTGCTCAAGAAATTCTTTGATCTCCCTTGTGGGTCTCTGGCCAAATAAGATGTAACCGTGAACTGGAGTACCAATAAGAATCAAGTCGCTTTCTACAACTTGTTCTTTCCTTGCAGTTAGAGCATTTCTCAGGATACATCATGATCAAAAGATCTTAAATGTTCTTCAACTAACTCTACAACTTTCTTTGTATTTCCTGACTAGGAATAATAAATAATAAGGATCCTCAAAGCACATTCCTCCTTTAGAAGTTCCTATTGTTTAGGGATTCGATTCATTCCACCAACTTTAGAGTGCCACCAATGACCATTGATGAAACGTTTGAATCCAGGAATTGCTCTGTGTCCCATGAGACAGGACATTCCATATTTCATATCATTCTCTTCACAAATCGCAATACTTTCCTTTGAATCAGTTCTTGGCATAAACCAAATAGCTGGTTTTGGGTCTAATGTCGATGCTTCCTTCACAATTTCAGTTGTTATTTCTTTTTTATGAACAACAACAACTACATCAACTGGTTCAGGAAGTTCTTTAATCGAACCATAAGTAGGATCACCATTAATCTCCTTTTTATAAGGGCAAATAGGGTAAACTTTCTTAACATTGTACCATTCACTTTTAAGTAAGGGATAAATTTTGCTAGAGAGTCCTCCAGTAAAAGTTCCCGCTACAGCATATTTCATTTCTGTTGTAAATCCATGATCAATTTCAACCATAATGTGCACTTCTTAAGAGGGTTTTGCGCCTGAAATGGAGATATTATAATAAACTATGGTTAGATGACGAATCTTTATTAATAGGCAGAAGGGTAATTAAAATGAAGAAAGTTAGCTTTTTGAAAAAATGCCAAGGAGTTATGATATGTAATGTCAAAATTGGAATCTGTTAAACAACAGTTTGATTATACTTTGAATCATGCCATGAAAACCCTTGATAAAGCTATTATGCTTATTCCTGATGATAAACTTAACTGGAAACCCGTTGATGACGCGATGAGTGCGGCAGAACTTGGGACTCATGTTTATATGGTTTCATTGGCATATATGGCTGGTACATTAAAAGGAGAATTCTCTGATAATGATTACTCTATTATTCCATTTGATTCAAAAAATATCGAATCAACATCCGAAATCATCGAATACGGGGAAAAAGTCAAAACCTATATAAGAGAAAATTTCTCAAAACTGATAGAAGCGGATATGGACAAAAAAATAACTTACACTTGTTGGGGAGGTGTCCAGATAGGCGGTTTTGAATCATTAACAACAATTCTGGAAGAGACGATCCACCATCGGGGTCAATTATGCGTTTATCTTCGTATGTTGGGAATCAAACCCCCATTCATCTATGATATCAGTTAGACATCAAAACTAAAAAGCTTCAGCTTATAGGTTTCAAGGAATATTCGATTTTTCAGACTAGTTTTTCGATTTGACCTTTAATTTGTTTATGAAGCTTTTCATACAGCGGTTGATCGCTTTCTTTTAGCATTTGAAGCACTTTCAAGGCATAATAGAGCTCTTGATAGGTTTGGATGAGAATCACATTTATTTACTCCATCTTTTAAGGTTTATCAATGGTTTTTCCTTTTCCACTTGGGTTTAGTGATTCAATGTTTTTAAAATGATATTACTTAGATCTAAAAGATGAATCACAATGGAAGATAATATTGAACCTGTATCTCGTTCATCAAATTTGATAAATGCTAGTGATTGTTTTATCATTATTATTGATGTCCAATCGAAATTTATGCTAGGTCTCACTAATGAAGAGCGATTAATCTTCTTAAAGAAGTATAACCACATAATCAGGCTTTCTCATGTGTTAAAAATCCCTCTCATCATCACTGCGGAGGATATCCAAAAGAATGACTCCATCCCTGTATCAATTCAGAGTACATTGCCTCCAAACGTTCAAATCTATGATAAATTCATTTATAGCTGTTGGGGCCAAAAGGATATCCAAAAGGGAATTATACAAATGAAAAATACCCAACGCTTGGTTGCTGTACTCTGTGGGTTTGAAACTGACGTGTGTATCGCTCAAACTGCGATTGATCTTCAAGCTAATGGATATAAAGTCGTTATTTTAACAGATATGACTTTTTCTCGTAATGAAATCGAACATGAGATTGGATTGAAAAGAATGGAACATCATGGAATTATTCTTTCACTATTAAAAACTTGGCAAGAAGAGATAACTGCTGGAGTTAAAACTGGAATCCTTTACATGTTGAAAGAAAATGGTCTACACAACATTTAAAGATATACTAAACTATAATGTTCCTATTTTTATTGAAATTGGATCTTGACCAACCAACAAAATTAGATTGAAGTATTGAAACATTTGAGGATCTATTCAAATGTTTTATAAACTATTGTTAACAAATTCTTAAATGAATCATTTCATTTAGAGTTCGGTTGAAAATGGCAGAACCTTGTAAAACGATCGTAATCCATCCACAACAGATAAAAATTGCCCGTAAAAGGATCGATGAATCAAATCCAAACCAATTAACGAAATTTTTCAAAATTATTTCTGGAGAAACAAGGATTAAAATTCTCCTAGCTCTATTTGAGACAGAACTTTGCGTATGTGATCTTAGTGATATCTTAGGTTTATCTCCTTCAGCTGTCTCTCATCAATTGAAGGAACTCAGGGAGGGGAATTTCGTCAAATATCGCCGTAATGGGAAAGAAAACTATTATTCACTCGAAATTGAGCACTTAGAACCGATTATAACTAATGCATTAGAACACCTTAAAGAACATCCTACAGCTTAGGAGGATTACCGAAGTGGGTCAGGATATCCATGAATTTTCTATCAAAGGGCTAAGCTGTACTAATTGTGCACTTAAGATTGAGGATACTTTGAAAGGGCAGGATTTTTCTAACGTGCAGTTAAATTTTGTTACAAGGGTACTAACATTTAGTTGTGGAGAGAAAGGATGTGACTCCCACGCAGATGAGATAAATGCAATCATTTCTAAAATCGAACCAGGAGTTCTTGCCATCCCCGTGATTAGAGGCCTAGGTCAAAGACAAATAACCGAAGATTGGGTTCCTATTGTTCAGATCTTTATTTCATTAATATTTCTTATTTTGGGAATTGTATTAACACACCCCTCAATGGCAGAAATTCTTATTTTAACAGGAAATTTATCATTGTTTTTTGCATACTTTATCGCTGGATGGAAAGTACTCAGGAATGCTATTCTTCAGTTAAAGAATTACAATTTTACAAATGAATATATTTTAATGTCTATAGCAACGATTGGAGCAATTTTCATACAGGAGATTCCTGAGGCTGTAGCTGTCATGGTTTTTTATACGATTGGGGAATTTCTTCAGACAAAAGCTATCAATCATTCACGTCAATCAATTAGCTCTTTGTTGGATATCCGCCCAGATCAAGCTCATCTTGTTAAAACAGACAAAATTATTACAGTCCCCATTACTGAAATTACTCCAGGTGATACAATTCTAGTAAAACCAGGAGAACGAGTTCCATTAGATGGAAAAATCGTTAAAGGCCAGACAAATCTAGATATGTCAGCTCTAACTGGAGAATCTCGTCCTGTGACTGTGAACGAAGGTGATAATGTTTTATCTGGTTCAATAGCGAGTAAAAGTATTCACATTCAAGTCACATCCCCCTGTTTTGATAGCACTGTTTCAAGAATCTTAAATGCTGTTGAAAATGCAGCCAAAAATAAATCAAAAACTGAACTTCTTATCACACGATTTGCTCGCTATTATACCCCACTAGTTCTTGTGGTAGCTCTCGTAATAGCAGTTATTCCCCCTGTTTTATTCGGCCAAGCTTTAAATGTGTGGGTCTACCGCGCATTTGTTATTTTAGTCATTTCTTGTCCATGTGCTTTAGTTGTTTCTATACCCTTGGTTTATTTCTCTGGAATTGGCAAGAGCTCACGGGAAGGGATTTTACTTAAGGGGGCTAATGTTATTGATTCATTAAATAATGTGACAACCGTTCTATGGGATAAAACAGGAACATTAACTGTAGGTATGTTTCAAGTAGTTACAATTGTACCAGCTCCAGATTACAGTCCTCATGATGTCCTAAACTATGCTGCTCTCGCTGAAGCGCATTCTACACATCCTATTGCCGTTTCAATTCGTGAAGCATATGGAAAACAAATCGATTTAACCCAAATTGAGGAGTATGAGGAATTAGCTGCTTTAGGAGTTATTATGAAGACTACGTCGAATGATTCCATCATTGTAGGGAATGATAAATTAGCACATAAAGTGAATTGTCCTCATTCAGAATGCATTCGAGATGAAACTGCAGTTTATGTAATAAAAAATGGGGAGTATATTGGCCATATAATCATTGATGATCAGATTAAAGACACTTCGTTTACAGCAATTAAGAAATTAAAGTCCCAAAACATCTTAACTATTGGTTTATTAACTGGTGACGCCAAAAATGTTGCAGAAAGAGTTGGAAGGGAGTTAGGAATTGATCAAACAGAAATATATGCCAATTTGATGCCTTTAAATAAATTAGAAGTGTTAGAAAGCTATATTCATAAGAATTCCGAAGCAGGAGCCGTGGTTTTTGTTGGAGATGGTATTAACGATGCACCAGTTATTGCAAGAGCAGATATTGGGGTGGCAATGGGCGGAATTGGTTCAGATGCGACTATTGAAGCAGCAGACTTAGTTATCATGGAAGATAATCCTTTAAAACTAAGTGATGCAATTGATATTTCAAGAAGAACCAGCAGATTAGCAAAACAGAATATTGTGGCGGCATTAGGAATTAAAACATTATTCATACTTTTGGGGGCAATGGGACTTGCTACTATGTGGGCTGCAGTATTTGGTGATGTGGGAGTGACAATTTTAACAGTATTGAACTCTCTCAGGCTTCTAAAATGAAAGGTATAAAACAGTCCTTTAACACCTTTACTTAGGTAGAAGGCGTTTAGGTAACTGTGAAAAATAAAAAGGAGGGAAATGTATGAGATTATACTGTAGCTGCGGCAGTTACCGCAAGAGCAGCTTGTATTAGACCCGATCCAGTCGCATCCGAATCCTATTCTACATTCGTCCAACCCCATCCTGGGAAGTTGTCAAATTCGTTATATAACATATCAACAATAGCCATACTTCCTGGTTGGATCTCAAGTGCTGTCGATTACCAAGGAAGATGAAGATATTCAGGATTTCTAGGATATAGGCCTCGTATCCGCTACCAGGAGCCAAGACATCTAATTCTTGGAATCCATTAGGATGGTTATGTATTTCTTGGATACTGAAATCAGTGATATAAACCTCTCCAGCTAAGTTTTCAATGGAGAGGCATTTAACTTCGTAAATTTAGATATTTATTGCTAAATAAATATCTAGGGGAAATTTGAATGATTTTTATCTCTTAAGATCCACTTTCATATCTAAGAATTATCTAAACCAAATAAATTCTCTTTTTGGTAGGTAAATACATATTAATTATCACATTCTTAAAAATCCTAATCTATTATAAGAGAGAAATCTGGTGATTTAATGGCCGTAGAATACGGTATGTCTTTGATTGATGAGCTTAAGGAAATTCTTGCAAGAAGAAGAAATGTTCTAGAGATTTTTGGAACATATAAAGTCATGTACGATGAATTGTTACAGGACTTGGCAAACACTTACAATACAGACGTTGATACAGCAGTTTCAGCGTTTTATCTGGCTAATTATGTTATGGATAAGCTAAAAAGGGATAAAGAAGCAAGAGATAGAGGAGATGAGGATGAGAGAGTCGATGTTGTACTCGAAAATCTTATTGTTGCCAGAGAACATTTAACGTTAGATTTTGAATCGCTGGTTCATTTATACTCTCTCCTTTATGATTGGGCGGTCAAGATAGAAAAAGATCTGATTACTCATGCTCGTTTATTGGTCGATCAAAAAATAATTGCAACTAATCTAGTGGATGTTTACGCAGTGCCGTTATTTTCATTTTTAAAACAAGTACTACCCAATTTGGATCTGAGATGGGCAATGGCTGAGTTAGCTGGTGCTTTAAATAAAGAGTTTGCCTCAGAATTTTACAAAGATATTATTAACAAATTCCCTATTGCTGAGATGGATCCTCAATTCTATTTTGATGCAGGGTTCTTTGTAATTCAACCTTTTGTGGAGGAATACTTCATTCAAAAATTTGAAGATGATGTAAAGGAATTGGAGTCTTTTGGTGATATTGGACGTCGGCCACATGAATTTGCTACTTCAGTTTTTTATGAAACTGACTCGAGAGAGTTATTTACCTCTATTGCATATGATGAAAAAATAGTTCCGAACGAAGTATTGAAGCAAGAACTAAAAAACTCTTTACATATGGTACAAACGTTAAGTGATACTGACAATCCTCAACAATTCCTCTTTGCTAAGTTTCATGTTCAGATAAAGGTACTAGACCAAAGACCAGAAGAGAGATTTTTCTATATTCATAATTTCGAAGAAAGCTCTCCAAATAATGGGTTTCCAAACTCTCTAGGAAATTGGAATTACCTGTTACTTTCAGAACAAAATGTGAATTTACAATCGATCATCTCATATTCTAAACAGCGTTGTATCGATATCAGAGGGATTTCAAGCCGTTTGAAGGATCAGGTTAATCCTGCAACCGAACATATGGATATGTTACTCTCAGCTTGGATGGAGATGTATATACACAACTTACAAGAAGAATATAATTTTCTGGAAATGAAAGATGAACTTCGGGAACAAGGGTTAATCCCTATTGGTGTTCTTAAACAAGATATAAGTCAAGCTAACATTGTAGAAATGATAATAGATACACCAAAAGAGATTACCTTAAAAAGAATGGATACTTTAGGGATTAAATCATCTATGATTACTAGGGATCAAACAAAGCAGTTATTAGATCATATAAAACTCATCACTGATCATTGTTCGAATGTTTTACGCTTAATGTTGCTTCAAACTAATCCAGATATTGAAATTAGCTTCTATCCTGTGGAATTTTTGTATAAACATCAAAAGCATGAAGGAAAGAATACTTTAGTATTTTTTTCCACAGATGAGGTCCGAATTGTGGGTCTACTTTGCCAAAATGAGGCGTCATTGGAGTTTCAGGCTAAGTCTTTGAAACAACGACAAGTTTTCAGTAAAATCAATCAATTATTAACTGATCTGAGGGTAAAAACAATGATAGATGCCCGAGCAACGAAGCTAGAGCAATTTATTCACCACGGGGCCGAAGATTTCTGTGAACCTGGTAATCTACGGCTATCAGGAAAAATAGAAGAGTCATTTAGGATTATACCGGCCGATGAATCAGTAACTGATCGTATTGACTTAGCGATAAAGAAAGAGCAAGCACGTATTGAAACAATGAAAATAGCTGAAAAGAAACGACTCGAAAACTTAGAGGAGGATAGACGAGCCCGTTTACATGCTGAAAAAGTCCTTTATTTCAACGAAAAAATCTTAAAAAGATTCTTTGAAGAAATAAACTTAAAAATCCAAAATATTTTCTTGAAGCTTTTAAGAGAGAGATTCTCAGACGTTTATGGGTTAGAACAGGAACATCGTAGTATAAAAATGCGATTGAATGATTTTAAGGAGAAACAAAAAGAAAATACTACAATTTCAGAACAAATGAAGAAAATCTTTAACGATTTAACTCCCCAACTTCTTGATGCTTGCAAGAATAACATTTCTGAATTCTTACCTGAATTGGCAATAATATGGGAAATGGTATTAGAAATGTCTGAAGATGATCTTTCAGGAATCTAGGATTTCTTCCTTTTTATAATTTCTAGTTAATTCATTCAGGTTCTTTCTCAGGCGGAGCTACTTTCTTGATTCCTTTTTGTTGTTCTTCAAGACGGACTAATAATAAAACTCCAACAAGATGCAGACAGATCATCACCATCCATAGGATAATATATTGGGGTAAGCTGAAAATAATAAGATCAATAATTTCGGGGTCACGAGCGGTAACACCAGTTATATAAATCCCTATGATTAGCCCGTATGCTGCAGCAACGACAATCGCATATGCAAGTTCTCCAAAAGTAAATTTTCTCACTTTCTCATCCAACTCTTACATTATTGTCGGCAGTCTGCTGGTATTACATTATTCAAAATTATTTTATACCTTTAATAAGATTATCATGGATTGTTGATCTAGGATTTTTAAAGCTGATTATTTTAGAATGTAGAAGGTGTATACTACAAGATAAAAATAAGAAATCGTCATTTACTATTTTCATAAGCCAAATATGCTCCTCTCCAAACAATTTCAGAAAAATAAGTTATAATTTTATGATAATGGCTAGAAATAATTTTAATTAAAGTTTTAAAAAACTACTAGGGCTGTATCGTTATGGTTTCTGATCTAGTCTTACGCTATTTTAATTTGGACGATGCACTACAATGTAGCTCTCTTATGCAGGATCATTTTCTTTATCACGCTATCAACCTCCCTATCAAAATGAGGACACAGATTGCAAAGGGTCGAACAGCAGAGTACGTCCAGAAAATAGCCAAGGATCGACTTATTGTTGTCGTGGTCGCTGATGATAAAATTGTGGGTATGGGGGCACTGAAAGCTAATGAAATCAGACATATGTATATCCAATCAGAGTATCAAAGGGAAGGAATTGGATCCATGATTATAGATTTCATTGAAAAGGAAGCGTTTAATAAAGGATTTTTTTCTATTATTGTGAATTCTGTTGATTATTCTGAAGAATTTTATCAAAAAAAAGGTTTTAAATCACTTATTAAAACCCAAATTATAAGACATGGGATTACTCTCGAAACAATTCTGTTGGAGAAGATTTTAGAATGACCATATTCTCTGGTGTTCTGCACCCGAGGATTATCAACCCAATTTCATTTTTCCATCAAGCTTGCAGCCAGTTCTGTTCCTTGAATAGGCTTTTTTACGCTGGTTTGATAATCAGAGGAGTTTACAAACAGTAAGAGGGTTATGCTTCCAATAATTCCTAGAATACCTGCAAGTACAAATGTGACACCAGCCCCTAGGTACACAACGCCGTTTAAATTGAATGTAACATCTAAAAAATAATCGTAAAGTGCTCCACCAATAATAGGTCCCATTACAGACCCAAAATTAAAGAGTGCTTGTACGATTCCGAATTCTTTTCCTCGAACCGTTTCTGGAATTAACTCGCTCTGTATCGCTCTAAATGCTGGTTGATAGATTGCCCACAGAAATCGTTGGATTGCGAAGGCGATTACCACTGCAAACAGTCCCCATTGGATTCCTAATATAAGATAAAAAACACCTCTTAGACAGCCCGATATCCACACAACATGTTTTCGCGCCAGCTTATCACTTAATGTTCCACCCAGGGGGTTTCCAGAAAGTGCTAGAATACCAACAATTCCAATGATTAAAGCGATGAATTCTGGATCCAGGAAATAATAATCATCAAGAAATAATGCAATAATTGGGAAGATCATGGCATTCCCAAACCCATTGATTATGGCAACGAGATAAATCGTATAAAGGCTTCTACTTCTGTATTTTTCAGCAGTAGAAAATGTTGTCACAAGATATCTGGGACTCTGAATTATCTTTCTTCCCATTTGCTTTATTGCAATCATAAAACTACCTATTATCGTTAAGTTCTCAGAATCTGATTGACTGGGATCTTTAACTAAGAGTGCTACAATCATAGTCGCTAAGAGGCCCAATACTCCTTGACAAATGAATGTTAATCGATAAGATAGAATTGGAGGGAACCCCACTATTCCATTCAATCCCACATAAAAGATAAAACCAATTAATGGCCCAGCTGCCATCCCTGCTTGCATTGACATAATATAATAACCTAAATTCCTTCCAGTCGTACTCTTCGTTGATGTATCTACAATTAATGCTTCACCAATGGGCCATACAGCCGCAGATGCTATCCCTTGTAATGCTCGAAGCATTAATAACGACAAAAAATCAAAAGCAAGTCCAAATCCAAATAAAAGAAAAGTGTAAATACTCATACCAACCAGAATGATTGGTTTCCGCCCAGAGACATCGGATAAATCGCCAAATGAAGGGGCTAATAGGAATCTCGTAAACATAAAAGCAGAGGTCATAATCCCAATTTGAAAAGCTATCCCGATTGGTAAACCCAGAAAGCTGAAATTAAACAATATTTCTTTAGCATATAAAGGGAAAAAAGGTAGAATAACCCCAAATCCCGTGACTACAACAAAAGAAGCCAAACACAAGGCAATGAGATTATTTGATGGACTGAACTTATCTGATTTCGATGAATGAATGACCATATATTTCACTATCTAAAGAGAATTGACTCAAAATCTGACCAATCCGTTAAAGTTGCATACGGAGGTCTTGGAAAAAGACTTTGATCTATATCTCGAGAATTAAACCAAATAAATCTAATATCTGCTCTTTTTGCGGCTATTGCGTCAATATATGAATCTCCTACATATACTGTGTTTCCTTTTGTGATCTGTTTATCATGAAATCCTTCAATTATTGATATAAGACCCTCAGGGTTAGGTTTTGGTTTCTTAAAGTCCTCTCTGGTCAGTATTTTAAACTCCTTTAAAAATTCAAATGTCTGGTTGGCTAAATAGAGTTTTATTGTCATTTTTGAATTATTTGTATAGATTACTGAATGTAAATTATATTTCTTTATTATTAAGGGTATTTTATTAGCTCCTGGTATTATTGTGGCATTTTTTGCAGCTTTTCTTTCGGCTTCATCTATTCTTTCATAACCTTCAGAGAATTTATGGGGATGTACTTGTTGTAATTTCTCTAATAACTCAAGAATAGGTGTTTTGGATATTACTTCAACTGAAAGCTGTGGATCGAAAAGTTCAGCGATTTGGTATCGGATGTCTGAATAATTAATATTGGAATGAATGAGGGTATCGTCTAAATCGAAAATCAATAATCTTATCATTTTATTCATGTACTAGCCTCAAATTGTCACGAAAAGCGCCAATGGATGTAGGTTAAAAGTAATTTCCCTTGATTTCTAAGTAAAAACATAATACTAGGGAAAAAATTGGGGTAAATACTTTTTATTGGTTTTTAGGTATTCCTCAAGCAATGTTTCCGCTAGTGTAAGGTCATCAACCATTAACGAAAAAGCCTGAAGAGCTACTTCACGGTCTCCTTCAATGGATGCTTTAGTGATTAGTTTAGCAATTGATATTTCTCGTTGACATAATGCAGCTATCCCTTCAGGTAAAGCTCCCATTCGTAATCCTGATGGATTTGTTCTGTTGAGGGTTACAGGAACTTCAACAATTGAATCATCAGGTAGGTTGCTAATAGCACCATTATTAGTAATGTTTAAGGCCAGTTCATATGAGTTTGCATTAGAATATATCCCTGCAATGATGTGTTCACCCCGATCGAAAGGATTAGGTATTAAGTATGCAAGAGATCGTTTACCGCTAGCCATTTCTTGAATTTGTTGCCACATTTGATCTCTTTTTTTCTTCCCTCTTTGAAAATCATAAAGTGCAATGTTATAGCGTGACCAATTTTCTTTTGTCATTGTATAAGGGAGGTATTCGCATAAATGACAGTCCCCAGGTATTGGAAGAAGCCCAAATGTTCTAAATACATCTTGAGTGAGAGGTTCAAAGTTGGGAGGAAGCTTTAGAACCTCTCGTCTGACCAATGGATATAGATCTTCACCTGTTTCTTGACGTCTAATATCTTTCATCCAAGTGAAATGATTTAATCCAGCTGCAAGAATATCATACTCTTGTACTGCTTTAATAGTGAATAGGCCTTGTTTTTCTAGGTTCTCATCATTCCATTCGAAAACCCAATCTAAATGTTCAGTAATTTCAAGATCTTCAGCTAATATTCGCCCAACAATAGAATAACCATGCCAAATTTGATGACAATAGCTCACACATTTAACTTCTGCATAATTCGCAGCATACTGAATGCGTGGGACAGGATTAGTAAAATTAATTATCCAAGAGTCTGATGCTAGATCATGAATGTCATAAAGAATTGGCATGATAAAAGCTAACCCTCTTGCTGTGTGTCCAAAGCTACCAGGTCCACCGTTTTCCGCATAATGCCAAATCCCATGTTTAATTCCAATTTCATAATCTTTAATCCATGTTTCTTCTCTATCTACTGCAACAGAGAGAATCACAAAATCAGCATTAGATAAAACCTTCTCTCGATCAGTGGTTGAATGGATTACCATTTTTGAATCCCATTCTTTATTCATACGACGTGCTAATGCAGTAACTAGTCTTAAATTAGCTTCATTAATATCAACAAGGGCTAATGTGGATCCTTTTAGGGTTTCGTGTTGCATAATCCCTCCAAGGTTCTCTAAACCAAAACTAGCACTACCTGCGCCTATAATAACAATTTTTGGACCATCCACCATTCATATAGCACCTACTATTCGTTACTTGATATAGTACAAAGAATAAGATAGCAAATATATTATTCAATTCTTATTTTCTAGGGTAATGTTCAAATCAAAAGACTCGTTAAGACAAAAAAAACCAAGTTTAAATCGAGTATAGTGAAAGTATAAATGCTTTTAGATCCTTATAAGACAGAATAGGAGTATATTCTGAAGTGGCCAGTGTTTTAGAAATATGGATTTTCGTTGCGTTTTTAGGATTCACATTAGCAGCTCCTCTTGGCCCAATAAATGCTGAGGTAATCAAACAGGCATTAAATAAAACCGTTAGTGAAAAGCTTGCTTGGAGTTTAGCTATATTAACAGGGATAGGTGCGATGACAGGGGATTTTGTTGTTGCATTCTCAGCATTGACTTTAGGGGGAGAAATATTAACAGATATTTTTTCAAATCCAGTTATCACATTTTTACTTTTTTCTGTGAATATATTAATTTTAGGGTTTTTGGGTATTTCTGCTCTTTTTTCTAAACCAAATCCCATAGAAGATCGGCCAATTACTCAAAAAGAATTATTACATCCAAATCATTTGCGATTAGCTAGACAATATATAACTGGGTTTTCAATAGTCGTCACTTCTCCATGGTCTTATCTTTGGTGGGTATCTATGGGAACATTAATTTTGTTTAGTGATCTTAATGTACCCGACCCCCTTTTTCGTTTAGGGATTGTTATCATGTTTTTATCAGGGGTGTTAATTTGGCAACTGTTTTTTACGACCTTACTTGGTGCTATAGGGCGTTTACCAAACCCAAAACTCTTTGTTTGGGTACAGAGAGGGACAGCTATCATTTTATTTGCCTTTGCTGCTTTAATGGTTAATGAAGCAATTCAATCCCTGTTAGCTATAGTTAATCCAGATTAATCAGAATATATTTAGTTCAATCGTTTGTACATCTTTCTATTACTCTTATAGATTGTTAAAAATTCTTTAAAGAGTCGATCATAAGTTTTAACATTCTTTGGATTAGGTTGAAATAT
Organism: Candidatus Hodarchaeota archaeon; assembly: GCA_029856365.1. Classification (GTDB taxonomy): domain Archaea; phylum Asgardarchaeota; class Heimdallarchaeia; order Hodarchaeales; family Hodarchaeaceae; genus Hodarchaeum. The sequence goes on along the minus strand of JAHQWW010000002.1, from coordinate 8,128 downwards.
CCTTGAGTACTGAATGAGGTTCGGAATATCATCAAAAGTGATGTATCCTAAAGCAACTGAAGCAATAAAAGCTGCTCCTCTAGCATTTGCTTGAATTGGATCCTTAACACGTCGAATTGTTCTATTCAGTACATCCGCATAAATCTGACACCACACATTAGATTGAGCCCCCCCTCCAATTATATTCAGTGGATCCATTTTTCTTTTTATAAAAGCCTCAACGTACTTCAATACCCAACGATTGTTATAAGCTACTCCTTCAAACACTGATCTAATCATATGTTCCTTCTTGGTTTTTAAGGAGAGGTTAAAGAAGCCACCTCGAACAGTATGGTCTTCAATTGGCGTTCGTTCTCCATATAGCCAGGGAGTGAAAATAACTTTACCGCTACCCACTGGAACATTCTCAACAATTTCATCAAACATTTTGTATACTTTAGCATTCCCAAAGTACTTTTCATCATCAATGAAGAAAATGTTATCACGTAAGAAATTTAAACAGGCCCCTGCAGTTTCCTGTTCATTAACAACAAAATACTTCTCTGGAATAGCAGCGGGAATGGAAGCCATATTGTGAGAGATATCTGTTTTTTTGAAGGGAACATGGCAAATTACCCAGGAGCTGGTTCCAATATAGATATGCCCTTGGTAGTCTTCAACAGCTCCAGAACCTACTATTGCAGATAGAAGATCAGGAGCTCCCATTGATACTTTTACATCTCGATTAATACCTAATTCATCAGCAATTTTTGGTGTAACATTTCCTAAAATATCAGTTTGCCCTTTCAAGTCAGGAAGTTTTTCTTTCTCAATTTTGAGACGCTTTATCAGAGTTTCATCATAATGTATATTATTAATATCACGAGTATTGGTCACCCAATGAAGAGTAATTGAACCAGTAGAAGCAGCGAATTTCCCTGTGAATTTTAAGTTTAAAAAATCAATGCAGTCAAGAAATTTGAAGGTTCTTTCATAAATCTCAGGACATTCATACTTTAAATACAATATATGTGAAATCGGATCTTTCCCTGATAAACCTGGAGCTCCCCCTGTTTTATAGATAAACCGAATAATGTCCTTCAAAGGATAACCCGAAATTTTTGGGAAACCGCCTAAAGTTTTCCTGAGATATGGTGCTCCACGCGAATCCATCCAGATAATCGCATTCATCAAATGGTTTCCATTAGCGTCTACAGGAACTGTACCAGACCATTGACTTGAGCAAGAAATAGCAACGATATCATTAATAGGAACAAGAGACTTATCGATTAAGCGTTTTGAAGTTTTTAAAACAGCTTCCCACCATTCATTAGGATCTTGTTCAGCTCCCCCGTCTCCTCTTAGATATAAAGGTGTTCTTTCAAAAACAAAATCTAAAACCTTTCCGTACACAGAACAAAGTGCAGCTTTAACACCTGATGTCCCATGGTCAAAAGCCAATACATATTTCTTTTCTTGTTTTTGGTTTGACATCACTAACACGTTTTTACTCATTATAAAGTAATTGTTTCAATATTTCCTTCATCATTGATTGATTCAATTGTTAAGGGTGACCCCTCTCCAGTGGTTGTCTCAAGCCTAAGGTGCTCTTGCATAATATTAAGAAAGTCTAAAGGATTTACACACGCTTCTGGCGGATGAACACCCTTTTTTGTGATTAATCCCCTATTCATAAGAACAGCGCCGATTGCAGCAGGAATACCTGTTCCTTCCCCCATAGCTAGGCTTTCAGACGCTAATGAAAATACATACTGATGAGTTTTTCCATCTTTTTTCCCTTTTACAACAATTTTCACACATCCCCTTTGGGATCCGAAATTTGTTTCTTTCAATATTCTCTCTCTTTGATTAATGATATAAGAAATAGTAAATTCTAGTGGAGAAATCATATTTCCTTTCACATTTATTGGCTTGTCATCTGTTAAACCAAGTTTTACTAGGTCAGTGATAAGATAGAAGTACTCCGGAGGTAAAACTGTTCCTTTATTTGTGACTCGTTGAACACCCTTGATATACTGTGGTAGCGTGATAGTTTCTGGATGTGGATATGGATGAACTCGATATTTTCCAAGTTTTGGGAAATTAACCTCTTCTTCTAGTGCTTTTCCATCATCGTCAAAGAAATTGACAGTGATAAAATTTCCATCAATAAACACTGGGATTTCAATTTTCATAGAATGAATTCGATGATAAATCACTCCTGGACCTTCGTATGTTTCCCCTCCATGTGCATGGTAGAGGTCGATTGAATCCACTTCATCGAGTAATTGATCAGCAGCAAACTTTGCCAATAAATTAGTGATGCCAGGCGAGCTTCCCATTCCAATTAAAGCTGTGATATTTGATTTTTGTGCTTCATTGTCCATCTCTAGCACTTTTTTTGTTGCATCAACATCGTCGTTGATATCTACATAGTTTCTTCCCATCTCTATTGCTGACTTCAAAACTAATGAACCATATTTATAGAATGGGCCAATACAATTTAGCACGACATCAACAGACTTAATTAGCTTGTTAAGACTTTTAAAGTTGTTTACGTTGATTTCTCTAAATATAACTTTGTCTGAACAAATTTCCTCGGCAATTTCGTGAGCTTTTTTTATATTAATATCACCAATGATCACTTTAGAGAAATCTGGAAAAGTAGTAAGAGTCCTAACCGCTATTCTGCCAACAGCTCCTGCTCCTCCTAACACAATGATTTTTGTCATCTTCCTTCACAGTCCTATGAAATGTTTTATATTAGACATGTAACTTTTTAGTTTAATATTTCAGTTTTATGGTATAATACAACAATTATCTGTTGTTAGAATAATTTGTTTAGAAATATCAAAGTAATGATTGAAGATTAGGGAACTATTGAACTTTGATATGCAAATTTTGGCTGAAGATAAAGAAAATTCTAATAGAAAAACCATATAATAATCATGATATAATAAATACTAAATGCGGAAAAGCTCAACTTTCAGTGAGTAGAAATGCAATTAGAAACAATCCTTGGTAGGCCAGATGTTCCTACAGATGTGAAAGAAGCTGTCAAGAGCTATTTAACAAAACAGAAGGATATTGAAGAAGAGAAACGTGAAATTGGACTGCAATTACGTCAAACACTTGATTCTATGGGCGATGCAATACATGTTGTTGGACCAGACCTACGTTTTATTCTTTTCAACAAAGCTTTCAAACAATGGAACAAAGAATTGGGCCTCCAGGAAGATATAATAGGTCAGAGAATTATTGACGCATTTCCTTTCCTGTCAAAGAATGTAATTGGCGAATATAAGCATGTTTTCAGTACGGGTGAATCTATCGTCACCGAGGATTGTACTACAATCGGGGATGAAGAATATATTACTGAAACACGAAAGATACCAATCGTCGATGAGGGAAAGGTCACCCGTGTGGTTACTGTTATTAGAAATATCACTGATTATAAACAAACAATGACTGCTTTACAAGAATCAGAGGAAAAATATCGATCCTTGGTTGAACGAGCGAACGACGGTATTGGTATAGTTCAGGACTCATTAATAAAGTATATTAATCCAAGTTTAGCCAAATTAACTGGTTACACAGCGCAGGAACTTATTGATACTCCAATTTTGAACTATATTCACCCTAAGGTTCTTTCTGAAGTCATAAATCGCTACGAGCAACGTATGGCTGGTCAAAGTGTTCCACCAATATATGAAACAAAAATATTGCTGAAACACAATAAGGTATTAGAAGTTGAAGTTAATGCTGGTGTTATCTCTTATCAGGGCAAACCCGCAGACTTCGCGATCATACGTGACATTACTGAGCGTAAACAAGCGGAACAGGCATTACAAGAGAGTGAAGAGAAATACAGGACAATTCTAGAGAATATTGAAGATGGTTATTATGAAGTTGATCTTGCTGGGAATTTAACATTCTTTAATGATGCTATGTGCAAAATTCATGGGTACCCTAGGGAAGAATTGATGGGTATGAATAACCGAGAGTATACAAATGAAGAAACTGCCAAAATGGTATATAAGAACTTTAACAAGGTATTTCAAACAGGGGAACCCACGAAAATCTTCGCTTATGAGATTATTAGAAAGGATGGATCTAGAAGGGTTAATGAGGCGTCAGTTTCTTTAATAACTGATTCTGAAGGTGCACCCACTGGATTCCGGGGGATTATCAGAGACATAACCGAGCGTCAAGAGGTGGAACAAGCACTGCGAGAGAGTGAAGCACGATATCGGAGGTTAATTGAGCTTTCTCCTGATGCTATCACTCTGATTGATCTAAATTTCAATATTATTGCAGTTAATCAGCAAGCTATTAAATTGAGTGGTGCAGTTATCGCTGAAGAATTGATTGGGAAAAATGCAATTGAATTAATTGCACCAGAAGATCGAAACCTTGCAATTGAAAATATTCAAAAGACCTTGCAAGATGGAGTGATCTCAAACTACGAATATAAGTTAATAAGGTTAGATGGAATTAGTTATCCTGCAGAATTGAGTGCAGCATTAATCACTGATATAAATGGAGATCCATTTGCTTTCATTATTATAGTAAGAGATATTTCTGAGCGTAAGAAAACAGAGGAAGCACTAAAAGAAAGCGAATATAAGTTTAGGGTAATATCAGAGCGAACTATGATGGGAGTATGTATTCTCCAAGATGATGTAATAAAATACGCAAATCAGTCATTAGCAGAAATTTTTGAATATTCAATAGATGAAATACTTAACTGGGAACCAGGAGAATCTGCAAAAGTAGTACATCCTGATGATAGGCCTTTTGTGACGGAACAGGGACGAAAGAAACAATTAGGAGAAAAAGATGTTGTAACCAATTATTCTTATAAATTAATAACAAAAAATGGGCAGTTAAAATGGGTTGATAATTTTTCAAAAGCCATATCTTTTTTAGGCAAAACAGCAGTTTTAATTACTCTAATCGACATTACTGAACGTAAACAAGCAGAGATGGAGTTAAAGAAGTCCAAAGATAAATATCAGATGCTTGTGGAAAAGTTGCAGGAAGGAGTTGCCTTAGAGGACGCTCGAGGAGTGTTTACCTTTGTAAATCCTAGAATAGCCGAATTATTGGGCTATACTGAAGATGAACTAATAGGAAAACATTGGAGTTACATAGTACCAAAGGAATATATTGATCAAGTGAAAGTTGAGACTGCAAAACGCCCCAAAGGAGTTAGTAGTACTTACGAAGTTTGTACTCTAACAAAAGATGGACGTCATGTCCCCGTAATTGTTACAGCGGCTCCTGTTATCTCTCCCAGTGGAGAATTCGATGGGGTCCTGACTGTGTTTACAGATATTACTGAACGTAAGCTAGTTGAGAAGCAATTACATGAGACCGCTGAGAAATATCGTACAATCTTAGACACAGTCGAGGAAGGATATTATGAGGTGGATCTTGCAGGGAATTTAACTTTCTTCAATGATTCACTCTGTAAAAATTTAGGTTATGCGAACTTTGAATTGCTAGGTATGAATTACCGTCAGTATATGGATGAGGAGACTGCTAAGATGGTGTTTCAAACCTATAATACTGTCTATCGAACAGGAGAACCTGCTAGGATTTTTGATTTTGGATTCATCAAAAAAGATGGGACAAGGGGAGTCAGTGAAGCGTCTATTTCTCCAATACGTAATTCTGAAGATGAAATTACTGGGTTCCGAGGCATTGTTCGGGATGTTACAGAACGTGCTGAGATGGAGAAAGCTTTGAATGAGGAAAGAGAGAGATTTCAGAACCTCGTTGAAAAGCTAGAAGAGGGCCTTACGGTAGAAGACCCGGATGGATTTATTACCTTTGCTAATCCCAAAACATTAGAAACATTAGGTTATACTAAAGACGAACTATTGGGTAAGCATTGGAGTTTTATAGTTCCTGAAAATGATCTGGATCAATCATATAAGGAGACTGCAAAACGGCGTAAAGGGGTGAGTAGTACTTATGAAAGCAATGTCCTAGCAAAAGATGGGACACTAATACCAGTTATTGTTTCAGCAGCACCAATTTTTTCAAGCACTGGAGGTTACCAAGGAGTTCTTGTACTATCTACTGATATCACAGAACGCAAGCGGGTAGAGGAGGAGTTGCAGCAAAGTGAGGAGAAGTATAGCAACCTTTTCCACTTTTCAAATGATGCGATTTTCTTACATGACTTAGAAGGTAACATCATTGATGTTAATGAGAAAACATTGGAACTTTTTGGGTACACTAAATCAGAGTTACTTTTAATTTCAATTCCAGCCCTTCACCCTCCTGAATCAATTGAAACATCGAAAATGGCTTTTAAAACAATCTCAAAAGAGGGATTTGTGAGCTTTGAGATCGATTTCAGGAAAAAAAATGGAGAGGTCTTTCCTGCTGAGGTGTCATCAAGTCTTTTCGACATTAGAGGGAAAAAAGTAATTCAAGGGATCGTCCGTGATATTACTGAACGCAAACAAGCGGAACAGGCACTTCGGCAAGTAAAACTTGAAGAAGAACGCTACCATGCCATGATGTCTCATTTCATTAATAATGATATGCAAAAGATCATCAATAACTTAGAATTACTTTCCTTAATGTATGAATCTCAACTAGAGCTTGATCGCCACATAGTAAATAATGTTATTGATATCGCATCTGGTTCATCCAAAACCATTGACACAGTAAATAAGATTTATGAGGTTCTTCAGTCCCCATTTATTCAACCAAAAGAAAGTCAATCTCTTTTTGATATTATCAATGAGCTTGTCTCTGAATTATCGAATTTTTCCAAACTTATCAATATTTACAAAAGTAGCCTTAGTGTGTCATTATTTACTGATGTACACCTTAAAGATGTTTTTAACGAGATATTATTCTTTATTTTGAGTTTCTATCATGATTCTGAAAATATCAGAACAAGTATCGATATTAAGGGATCCCTTCTCTCTTCTTTCTTCTGTGTTCTCATTAGTGATTGTTGTTCTGAAGCATTACCTCAAGAAATAGTTACAAAACTGTCAGGGACAATTACGGATGAATGGGAAATTATCGGACATAATATTGGGATTGCTCTTGCTTCTGTCATCATGCAATATTATGGCGGATCGCTTGAAATTCACCCCCAAGATCCCAAAGGAAATGAGTTTCATCTTCTCTTCCCGCTTAAATTAATCGAAGGTTCAAATGACAAGGAATAAATTCGATAACAACAGCAATAATATTCAAGGATTTTTTCATTTCAAAATCAAATGTGTCTTCATTTAACATGAACTTCAGGAATTCTTTAGTTAATGGAAAAGAAAGGATTCTAGCTTGGATTTTTCTCTGATCATGCAAAAAAATAAGGAATCATTTGAGTAAACTTAAATCTCTGAATTGATTCAGGTTTATACAATTCAGTAAGAAAAACTACAGATGGCAGTGGATTTTAATGGAATTTGAGGAACTGCTCAATAAGCTGGATATTCCTAGAGATGTGAAAGAAACAATTCAGAGAAAAATTAGCAGTATTAGACAGATTGAATTAGATTTGAGAGAATCAGAGGAAAAGTATCGGAATCTAGTTGAAAGAGCAAACGATGGCATTGCTTTAGTTCAGGACTCATTAATAAAGTATGTTAATCCAAGTTTAGCTAAAATGACTGGTTATACTGCTGATGAACTATATGACACTCCAATCATAGATTATATTCATACTGATTTTCGTTCGGACGTTCTGAATCGTTATGAACAACGTGTGACTGGTCAAAGTGTACCATCAATATATGAAACAAAAATATTGCTGAAACACAATAGGGTATTAGAAGTTGAAGTTAATGCTGCTATTATCACTTACCAGGGAAAACCAGCTGATCTCGCGATCATACGTGATATTAGTGAACGAAAACAGGTAGAACAGGCGTTACGGGAGAGTGAGGAGAAATATAAAATATTATTCGATGAATCTCCAGATGCTATTACCATAATTGGGTTGGATGGTATCATTCAGGATTGCAATAAAGCAGCCTCAAAAATTTTCTTAATCCCTGTTGAAGAAATGATTGGTAAATCGTACATCGAGTTAGATATCCTGATGGAAGAAGATGTACCCAAGTATCTTGACTTTTTTTCACGATTTCTGAACGGAGAAGATGTTGAATTCACTGAG
>JAHQWW010000163.1 GCA_029856365.1 Candidatus Hodarchaeota archaeon | reverse complement strand
GACTTTCTTTTTGATTTTTACAGGAAGTTTAGTGACTACTGGCTCAGGTTTGACTTTCTTAGGCTTAGGTTTCTGTTGTACTTTAAGAGAAGGTGCTTTTTTAAATAACTCCCCAGTTTCAATGCAAAGCCAAAGGTGTTGCTGTTCGGATGGGTCATCAGGGAGATAATGAAACCCAATATCGTAAATAGCACCAGGACATGATTCTTTATGCAAAACTTTAGCCACACGATTTGTTTTTGGTATGTTTTTCTTCACCCAATGTTTACCAATGATATAAGTGTCACCTGGTTTTCCTAGTGTGTGTTTCCACGACATAAATAAAACCACTTAATGATTAAACTCTTTGAAGACGAGTTTTCTAAAAATCTATAATATTTTCTCTTAATACATTAATTAATATCATAATCAAATTTTTCTAGTATTTGCATAAGGAAGTACTTGAAAGTCATGTGGGAACATTCATGAAAAAAAAGAAAATTGGAGTATTCTGTAGCGGAGGAGATGCACCAGGAATGAACGCTTGCTTACGCGCAGTTGTCCGAAGAGGGATTGCTCGTGGATTAACAATCATTGCCATTCACAGAGGCTATCAAGGAATATTTGATGAAGCATTTGAAAAGCTCACTGCTAGGTCTGTCTCAAATATAATTCAGTTAGGTGGAACAATCATCAAAACTGCTCGCTGTGAAAAATTTTATGGAAAAGAGGGAGTCCAAGAGGCGGCGGAAATTTTAAGGAAACATGATTTTGATGGATTAATAGCAATAGGGGGAGATGGAACATTTCGTGGCCTATTAGAATTAAAGAAGTATTGGTCAGGCCAAGTCATCGGAATTCCAGGAACTATTGATAATGATATTTATGGAACTGATTATACAATTGGTTTTGACACAGCAATTGATACTGTAATTCAAATGTTAGATCGAATTAGAGATACAGCGGAATCACATCAGCGGGTTTTTCTCGTTGAAGTAATGGGGCGCTATTCTGGCTTTATTGCATTAGAAGTGGGAATTGGATGTGGTGCGGAAGAAGTTTTGGTTCCAGAACATGTTGTTGATTTAGAAAAAGTAGCTAGACGCGTCATTGAAGCACAAAAACGAGAAAAAAAGAGTATAATTATCGTTGTAGCTGAGGGTGTAAGTAAGAATAATATATTCGATTTTTCTAATAGGCTCACTAATCAAAAAGGACTTGAATTTCAAACACATATATCTATCTTAGGGCATGTTCAACGTGGAGGCTCTCCAAGTGCTCTTGATCGTTGGTTAGCAACGCGCCTTGGTTCATTTGCTATTGATTGTATCCTAAATGGAGATACAGGGATTATGGTTGGTGAGAAAAATCATCAATTAGTTCAGGTTCCACTTGAAGAAACTCAAAAGAAAAAATCAATAGACACTTATGCATATAACATAATTCGCGACCTGGCGATTTAAATCTAAGAGAGCATCTATAGCTTAATTTTGCAATGTGAATTCGATTACGGTGTGTACACGTGAAACACAGTCCAAGAGGCTGATGGGGCTAATATTGGAGCCAATACTGCAAAAACTATGATGGTTACAAATGGTACACTGATATTATCAACCTCACTCGGAGAAAGCGCCTCTGTTCCAGTACCAGCTAGGATTGCGATTATACTAAGCAAAAGAAGTGAATCTAAGCGGAAACCAAATATTACTAAAAAAAGAATACAGCTTATAAGAGATGAGACTAGCATTGTAAGAGATCCTGGCACAGATTTTTCGGCAAATATCTTGAATTTCATCCTGTTTAATTTTCTTCCAACGATATCAGCTGTTCCGTCTCCAAAAGCTAATGTTGAAACAATAACGATCGAAACAGGACTACTATACTCTGTAAGCGGAAAAGATGTCCAGCAGAATATTGTAACAAATACACCAACCAGCACATAATAAAATGTCCCTCGGAGAAGCTCTCGAGGGTCTTCTGAACGGGACATTGACTGTACAAAGTGTTCACTCTTTATTCTTCCTGAGCCAATGAGAAGAAACAATAAAACAAATATACCTGGTGCACATGAAGCAATATATGGACTGTACCACTGCCCAGAATAGAAAATAAAACTTATCAGAAGAGTGGGCCCTGCTGTAATGTGAATTAACTTACGAGTAACATATTGACTGATAATTCCTTTCTTACGGAGCCAAAAATTAAGTGAAATGAATAAGATAATCAGTACAATTGTTAGTATTAAAATAGAGATATCTTGAATAAGAGCGATTTCTGTTGGAAGAATTTCCATTTATCAACACCAGATTTTCCCATTATTCAACCAAAAGAAAAATCTGTGAATATTGATTCTTATTGCAAAAAATGCTCGTCTTTTTTATAATTTATCCTGAAATTCTCTTCAAGCTTCTCTCTAAACCAGAAAAATCTAGGGATAATGATTAGTGATGTTCCAGTAGTTTATATCTGGGCAATCGTATATGTGATACTTTTGTGGCTTTAAGATCAGCAACTCACAACAACAAAGTTATTGAACAGAGACTACAAACTGATAATTGGTCAATAGCAGATATTCAATACCTTACACAGGAAGCCCTAAACCGTGAACTATCCCTGATCTCATTATGATCAGTTCATTCCTTTTGCTCCGAAAAAATTATTACTCAAATTTCTCATGTAACCATTTTACTAATCTATCCAAGCTTCCTTCGGGGAAATCAGCATGCTTTGCTCCTGGTATAATAAAGAATTCTTTTTTTTCACTTGGTATTTCATCATATAATTCTCGACCTGCTTCAATAGTAAAAAGCTCATCATGTTCTCCAAGGCCAACAAAGATAGGAAAGTTTAGTCTCTCTGGTATTTTCAAATCCTCGGCTCTGAATATTTTCATAAACCGAAAAGTGTATTTAAAATTAAATAATGGATCATCAGAGCCCATCATTCCCTCGCGATAGTAAGTTATTACTGGTTTACTAGGGAAAAGGATTGAATAAATAAGAATTTTTAGTTTTGTTAATATGGATATTTTTGGATAAACCCCCGGTCGAAAAGTTCTTGCTGCACTTAATAATATTAAGCCGTTAATATCCTCTAGACAGTGATTTGTGGCAATAAGTGATGATAGAACCCCCAGACTATGACCAAGTAATATTACGTGTGGAGCTTTTTGTTTTACAAACGCAATTGTTTCGCAAAGGTCTTTAATAAGTCTTTCTTTACTTGGATAGTCTCCTCTGATACCATCAGATAACCCATGACCACGTAAATCTAACCCAAACACTGAGTACCCTTTTTGGCTTAAAGGTTCAGCTAGTACTTCGTAGGGTCCACTATAAGCTGTTATTCCATGAAATACTAAGATAGCTTCTTTTTTAGGTGTTGTTAATGGTTTCCAAGCCCTTAAAAATAATATTTTGTCATCAGAGGTAGAAATTAGATAGTATGGGCGGTCAAATTCGTTTCTTAGCTTGGTTACGTGAAAATTCATCATTTATTCACTCATTTCAATAGTTTAGGAACACATAAACATCGATTATTAGATTTTTTTCGGGGATTGACAAGCTTTCAATAAAAGGAAATTTTTTTTATGAAGGGCTATTATGATACCAAAGAAGTTAATAAGCGCTTAAATATGTTCATCATTAAATTCCATTTCAGGAGATAGTATTGGAACACAACCAAGCTCAAGATTTATCATCTTTTTATTCTGCATTTCAACTCCTAGTAAGAACAGCCAAAAGAACTGTTAATTCTATAAATGAAAATCCACCTTGTCTGGTTGAATTCTGTAAAACACTTGAGGAAGCAAAAGAGAAGGATAAAAGGATTCACCTCGTTGGGATGGGTAGATCAGGAAAAGTAGGTATGTTACTGGGGGAATTACTGAAGAATGTTGGTTGCAAGGTATCATATTTAGGCAAAAGTTTGGCGAAACCAGTCCGAATGGATGATGTGGTTATTGGTATCACTGGTTCAGGATGGACTAGCTTCACTATAAACACATTACAAGAGTCTATTAGTAGAGGTGCGAAAATTCTAGTTTTTACTGGTGATCAATATTCTTTAGCTGCAAGATTGGCTGATTCGATCATTCTTATCCCTAGAGGGTATGTTAAGGAGAAATTCGCACCTGTTTCTCATGCTCCCTTAACACCTGTTACTCATGCTCCTCTAACGCCATTAGGTACAGTATTTGAAATGACTACAATGTGTGTTGGAATTGGGGTAGTTTTAGGATTAAGAGATGAATCATCCGTTAAAGGATTCAATGAAAATGTGAATGAAGTGTTAAGAGCAGCGGAAATGACTATAAACAATATTAAAAGAAATGAAAAACCTTTACAACAGTTTATCACACTTCTTGAAAGTTATTCTGGCCAATCAGAAAAGAAGTTATTTGTATACGGTAGTGGTTTCGATTCGATCATTGCTAGTATTTCTTCTATTCGGTTAAGTCATTTACGAATTAATTGTAAATCTAATTATGATTGGAGATTTAGAAGTAAGGAGGATCTATTAATCGGAATCTCGGGGTCAGGTGTGTCTACAAGTACTTTAGAACGTGTTGAGAGTGCCAAGTCTGCTCATATGAGTATAGTCGGGTTAACTTCCTTTCCAGAATCAAAATTAGCAAAACAATCTGACATTTTCCTAGAAATTGAAGGTAGAACAGAGAAAATTAGCGCCGATTTACATCAGATTTCAAACCTTAGCTTTTTAATTCCATCATTTGAGTATTCTGCTGCAATAACCTTAGATGCATGTGTTGCTCAATTAGCAATGGATCTAGGGATTAGTGAGATTGAAATGAAAGAAGAACATGCTAATATTGAATAAACCGCCGCCCAAAGTTGGAAAGAATGACACTTCACAATTCTTATCGAGAACAGTGGTTAATCCATCCAAAGCATGAATATTTCGACCATCAATGAGTATTGTAAATCCTTTCTTTAGTTCATCATTCTCAATGAAAAAAGAACTTCCTCTTTCCCCTTTTTTGGATTGAAATAGATCAAATAGTTGCAGTAGCCTTATAGGTTCTTCAATTGTAATATTATGAGTCTCACCAAACTCAGTCTGCAGAATAGCAAAGAATGAGACCTTAATCATGATCATTAGTCTTTTCTCTTCAAGATCACTTCTTTAAGACGTCGAGTAGCTTGTTGCGGATCTGCTGACCTAGTAATAGCAGAACCAACAATTAAGATATCTGCGCCATATTCAACCGCTTTAGGAATAGTTTCTGCCTTCAATCCACCTGCTACTGCAATAGGAATCTTAATTGTTTCCCTTAATTTCTTTAATGTAGGAAATGGAATTTTATCAAAATCTGAACGTAATTGTTGGTCAATACCAATATGTAATCCTATGATATCTACTCCTAGTTTTTCTAAATGAATAGCTCTGTTGATAGGATCTTGGATCCCAATAAGATCTGCAAAGATTTTAACATCAAATTTCTTGCCTGCTCCAACAGCATCTTTAATAGTACTATCAGGAGCTATCCCCAAGATGCAAATAACATCAGCGCCTGCTAACGCAGCCATCTCCGTTTCTAGGTAGCTAGCATCCATTGTTTTGAGGTCTGCAACGATTATTTTGTGAGGAAAAAGCTTCCGTAATTTTCGTACAGATTCCATACCAGTAGCTTTGATTAATGGAGTTCCTGCTTCGATCCAATCTGCTCCTCCAAGTGCACTTTTTTGAGCAATTTTAAGTGCCTCATTAAGATCTCTGAGATCTAAAGCGATTTGTAGCTTTGTGTTGGTTTGAATTGGTTGAATGGATAGTTCTTTTAATTTACGTTCTGAAGGGATACCCAAATCATCCCAACCGCGGATGTGATAATATTCATTGAGAAGATTGTGAATATTTACTTTGTGACCTTTTGCTGGTCCTTCAGGTAATGGTTCATTCAAAAATCTTGGGGGAAGATCGTCGTGGTCTCTTGTTAGCCCTTCCCGGATATTAAATAAGCGTTCTAAATTGTAAATCCTTTCACCAATTTTTCTCAATTCTTTTTCATCAATATAAAAACCAGTAGCAGTAGTTAAGAGTTTAGCATAGATATCGATCTCACATTTGAGTGTTGAAAATACAGCCATTGTGGTGAATTTGCACCACTCTGCAGAATCGAGAACAGCAAACACGTCTTGTAGATTCTTGACCAGTTCAGCTTTATTCTCTTCTACAAAGGGATCTACAAAGTGTGGTAAACTCAATACTTCTTGAATGACAGTATATGCCTTTAGATGACTCCCTCCACTATTTGAAGTGACATAACTAAGTGCCATACCTTTGATTCCCCTTGGATCATAAGCAGGTAACTCTAGACCTTTAACATGACATGCAAACATTTCCGTTCCTTTTCCAACCTGTTCAGCGGCACTCTGTACCCCATTTGCTAATAGGTCACCATCACTCTTTCGGTATGCAATATCTTTAATTAGTGATAGAAGTGCTTGACCGTCACCAAATGAAGCAGCTTTAGGAACAATATTTTTTTCACCACATTCCATAAACCATCCAATAACGTTCCCAGTAGAAATGGTATCTAATCCTAGGTTATTACAAAGTGAATTAGCTTTAAATATAACCTCAAGGTCGCTTATCCCACAATTAGGACCTAATGCCCACAAGGATTCATATTCAGGACCTTGTGTCTCTATATCTTTGTATTTCATTATCCTCCCGCATGCAATAGGACACCCCCGACACGGTTCTTTCTTCACTAAGTATTCTTTAAGTGTTTCACCAGCTATTTGACGTACATCATCAAAGATACCAGTACTATAGTTTCTAACAGGGAAGACACCGTGTTTATTTACAATATTGACAAGAATAGGAGTTCCATAAAGCCCCATCCCAGTTCCCGTTACTGGGTGCCCTTTCAGAATTTCT
>JAHQWW010000162.1 GCA_029856365.1 Candidatus Hodarchaeota archaeon | reverse complement strand
GCAATCGACTTAGCTATTAAACTTTCAAGAGCTTTTACTAAGAGAAAGAAAATAATTTCTGCTAATAGAGCTTATCATGGGGTCACTGGATTTGCCCTTGGTGCTTGTGCCCCTAGTTTCAAAGATCCGTTTCTTTGGAATCTACCAGATTTTCAGCAAGTTCCTTTTGCAGATATTATAAGTCTCAGAAGTACAATGGATGAAGAAACAGCTTGTGTTTTATTTGTAACGATCCCCGCTACTGGAGGCATTCTCCTCCCTCCTGAAGGATATTTTGCCGAGGTTAGAGAATTATGCAATGAATTAGGAGCCGTCATGATTGCTGATGAGGTTCAGACTGGTTTAGGACGAACTGGGCAGATGTGGGGAATTTATGGTGGATTGTACCCCAAGGAGAAAATCATCCCAGATATGATTGTACTTGCAAAAGGAATGAGTGCAGGAGTTTATCCTCTTTCAACTACTAGTTATACACCTAAATTTGAAGAAGTTTTCGAAGATGACCCCTTTTTACATATTTCAACGACAGGAGGTTCGGAATTGGGGTGTTATGTAACAAGAAAAATGTTAGAGATAATATCTCAACCTAAATTTCTGGACCATGTGCAAAATAGAGGAAAACAGTTCGCTAAGGGTCTTATAGAACTTCAAGAAAGGTATTCTAAGAAAATCGTGGATGTTAGAGGACGTGGATTGATGTGGGGCATTGAATTTGTGGATGAGTTCACCTCATTACATTTCACATTGACGATGATCAAGAATGGCGTATGGTGTGATTATTGTGGTAATTATAAGGTCACCAACAAATTTTTACCACCGTTAATTATTGACACTAAGAGTGTAGATGAAGTTCTGAAAAGAATAGGAGTTTCATTGAAGGAAATCTGATTTAATTCCAAGAATAATGAGATTTTTTGTAGTTTTTTGTTGTTTTTTTATTATCCAAATCTTTCTTTATCTAAAAAAGTATTAGTTCCAACCAAAGTATTACTCGATTTATATGAAGTTTCAAATTTTATAGGAATATGAATTATAACATCCATAAATGGTGTTTTTAGTGTTGGATTAGCCTCTCAAGTGAATAAGGACAAAAATGGTATATTCTAAATTAGACTATTTGAAATGTCTCTCTCCACGTTTAAAGGTAAGTTTTAGTGAAACCAATTGAAAATATGGCGTATTTATGTAAGTAAATAATCGATGCTAGGTTATAATCAATTTAAACATGATTTTTAAGACAAGACACAACCAGTTTGAATTTTTATTTTTCTCTTATGATTCAATATTGAAACCACGAATGAAAAATAATAATGCTTCCTTATTCAAGCTGAATCTATGCCCAAATTGATTCTTAAGTATAATGAGGTTTTGATAGAAGAAAATGGATTTCCTTCCACCTACACTGTTGTTTTTGCGAATGAAAGTCACGAGTTTAATATAATTAACTAGATCAAATCAACTATTTAATACTTGCTAGGTGTATTTTTAACCCAATGCTTATAGAAGAATTAAATAACATATATAATTCAATTAACCATCTTCTAAATGTTTTCGATTAAAGGGCAAGAAATTATGATAATCCTCAAGAAAAATGTTTTGGGGTTAATTCGAAGTATATGCTGGTTCTTAATAACGATAATTCTATTTATTCCATGTTTTCAAGTGTATGGAGCAAATGATTGGCCATCAAATGAGGAATTTGAGGCACTCGGATATAATGTGCATACTTACTTTGATCCCGTACCAGGAACTATTTCATCTGATTTGAACATCGTGAAAGGGATTATTTCTATTAATGGTGAATTTAAAGGAGATGAGTTCGCAATTATAATTCGTTCCTATGGAACTATCTACAGAAATGAGACTATTTTTTCGAACGAATATATTGGTATAAGATATATCATTCTCAACTCTTCCATAAAATCATATACAGAAGAAATTCTTATTGAAACTCCTTCAAGCGGTCAATTCATAGTTTATATAGAAATGTACTTTGCTTGGACAGAAGAAAAGGGTGGTATTATACTTGGTAATAAAACAATAACTCTTGTAGCAGATTACCAAAAACTAGGTTTTGACCTAGCAAATATAATTATTCCAGGCGTGATTTTTTTATTCTGTATCAGCTTAATTATTATCTCTGTATTTAGTTACAAAAAAGTGCATAAAGGAAAGGATATTGATACTACTGAAATTAATCAAAGATTGGATCAAATAAATATCATGAGTAAGCAATATTTCACTCGGGCAGGAGATTTTAAAGATTTAGATCTGTCCTCAAAAAATCTCCTAAACCAACCTGGACAACTCAGTCTATTAGAGCATAGAAAACAAGAATTAGAAAGGAAACTAAAAAATTTAAAACCAAGACAGGAAGAATTAGATAAAATTGCTAAGAGTCTCGAGGATGCTAGAAATCCCATCCTTTATAACGAATTTTTTAAGTTTATCTCTTCCAATTTTATTCACGCAAGCAGAAAAAGAGAAAATTACCCAACCATCGATAATGTTGAAGATAAAGTTCTAGAATTACGGAACTCTCTTAGGGAAGGTAGATGGGATGAACTACAAGATCTTGAGAAAGTAAAACTTGCATGGAAAATATGTGAATCCTATAAACGAGAAGCAAACGATGAAGAGTTATTATTAATGAACGATCTTGATGTTGATAAAGAAGCTAAAACCCTTGTCAATCATATTAAGAGCTACATTCAAATTGAAGCCAATACACGGTGGCCTCCTGATCGTAACCTAATATTAAAAACAATTGAAGAATTAAAAATAGAGTTGGAGATCAATGACGGATTGATAAATAAATTAAGAAAATCAGGTAAAAAATCTTTAAAGAAATACTTAAAGAAATGTGAGAACCTAAAGAAAGAAGCAGAAAATAACTTGAAATGGCTGAAATCAAGGGAGAATGAGATCGAAACTGATATTGTAAGTCGAAATTCAATAAGATTAGATAAATTAATTAAAATGCTTGATAATGAACTTAATTTGTTAAGCTGAAATTCATGTCTCTAGACTGAAAACCAAATTTCTTGTGCAGGTAAAATGAGGGAACTAATAAAACATGGATACAGAGTTTTAGGGGGTGCTTCCCTAGTTATTTTCATAATCATATGCGGAACAATAGCTCTTGCTTCTCTGGCAGCTGGACTAGCCCTTGCAGGACTTTCGTGGTTAACATTTGTTTCTCCAGAAGTCTTGGAGACTTATCGGATAACATTCTTGGGTGAACGGATAATTGATCCCTCTCATGCTTTTTTATTGTTCTTTATATCGGGATTGACCTTAGCAGCAGTCGGGATTATACTATTTGAATTTATATACTATGTTGTTAAAATAGCTCAAATGATAGTTAAAGATTTGTCGGATGAAAAGGCTGAAATCAAGGAAGACTGATATCGAAAATGATATTGTAAGTCGAAATTCAATAAGATTAAAAGAATTAATTTCTTGGATAACTCAATTTATCAAGCTAAATAAACTCAATTCTGAAATTCACCCCTTTAGAATGAAGAGTAAAACTGTTGTGTAAACATAATGAGCGAACCAATAAAGTATGGATACCGAGCTTTAGGTGGCACAGTACTAGTTATTTTGATAATCATAAGCGGAACAATAGCTCTTGTTCTTCTGGCGGTTGGAGTTGCCCTTGCGGGACTTTCGTGGTTGCCATATGTTTATCCAGATATCTTGGAAACCTTTCGGATAACATTCTTAGGTGCACGGATAATTGATCCCTCTGATGCTTTTTTATTGTTCTTTATATCGGGATTGACCTTGGCAGCAGTCGGAATTATTCTATTTGGATTTGTATATTATGTTGCTAAAACTGCTCAAATAATAGACAAAGACATAAGCGATTCAGTGGAAAGCACCTTACCAAGTATTAAAGTCCTTAAAAGTCGAAAAGGAAAAGCAGTCCTTATTTTAGGAATAATGTTGTTTGGAACAATCCTAACATTTCTCGCTTTAATTTTGTAATAACTCTCTTGTTAATCGTGCTGAAATCCTTAATTCCAAGCATTATTGTAGAACTGACATTATATCATGATTTCTTTTTTCGTTTTAATAGCAAACTACTTGCTGTGAAAGTCCCTATTACAAGTACACTGAAAATTCCAAGAGGAATAATTGGATCAAACTCTATTTCTACAGTTATAACCTCAAATAATTTGGTTGGTGTTTTTACAACGTTGCCAGCTTTGTCATAGATTTCAAAGAACCAATAGTATGTACCATTGAGTTCCATTTTGTTATGTTGGAAAGTATAGCTCCTACTTTCTGTAACATCGAATTTATTCCAAGAAACCTCTCCTTGAGTTTCATGACGGTAATGAATCCACACTTGGCCTATTCCAGAAGCATCTTCAGGCTCCCAAACATCTAAAGACACAGTATTGTTTTCTCCTGCCCTTATTATTTCATTTGTCTGATTTATATTGGAGTAGCTTGGGGGATTAAAGTCTTGAACAATAGAGGACATGATAAATGTCGAGGCGTTGTTCCCTGCAGTATCATTAAACCAGAAATACCACACCCATACTTCACCATATTCTAACAGTGAATCAGTAAATTGAAAACTCTGATTTTCAGTAACAAGAGCTTTCTGCCATCCAGATGAGCTATTTTCTTTATAATAGAAATAGATTTCATCCACTCCACTAGCATCTGTAGGTTCGGTGATCAAAACTGATACATTAGCAGATTTATCATATTCTAGTTTAGAAATATCCTGCATAAACAGATAACATTCAGGGGGAGTATTATCAGTTACAGTAAAGGTTTGGATTGAAGTTTGATTACTATTCCCTGCAGAATCATTAAACCAGAAGTACCAATTATAAAAATGGGAATACGTGAGTACCTCACTATGAAATGTATAATTAGCAGTGTTCGAAACATCTACTGGTGTCCACGAATTATTATTTTGCCGATAATAGAATAATATACAATCAATTCCGCTGGCATCTTCTGGTTCTATTAAAGTAACAGAAACAGTGATATCATCATCGTATTCGGGTTGAGCTTTGGTTAAATGGCTTACAACTGGTGCAATGGTATCAATCACGGTAAAGGACAAGATACTTGTGTTTGCATGATTTCCTGCGTTATCATTGAACCAGAAATACCACTCATAGGCTTGGCCAAACGATAACATAGGAGCTGTGAAGGTGAAATTCTGGCTATGAGAGACATTATTTAGTATCCAAGAGTTGTTGTCTACACGATAGTAAAGGAGAACTGTATCTACACCACTGGCATCCTCAGGTTCCAAAATATCGATAGATACAAAATTTGACTCGTAGTATTGGATTAACATATCTTCTTGGAAAGGAATATCTGAGCCTTGGCTTACAGTTTTATTATGTTGGAAAAGATCGGAAAATGTTGGTGCAGTAGTATCGATTATAGCAAAGGAATGAATCGCGGTTAGATTGCTATTACCAGCTGTATCATTAAACCAGAAATACCAATCATAATTTTGGCCATAGCTAAGCATGTCTGCTGTGAATATGTAACTGCTAGTGTCCGAAACATCAACAACAATCCATGAACTATTATCTACTTGATAATTAAGTAAAATAGTCTCTACTCCGCTGGCTTGATCGGGTTCAATTACATTAACTTCCACAATATTCGTTTCATCATATTCAATTTGAGTATTTGTTTGTGTGGGGTCCGTATAAGTGGGGGAGGTATTGTCTTCCACGGTGAAAGATTGAATCCCTGTTGTGTTTAAATTACCTGCCGTATCATTAATCTGGAAGTACCATTTGTAAATTTGACCATAGATAAGTATATCGGATGTGAAGGTGTAGTTCTTTAGTATAGTGACGTCAACTACCGTCCACTCCCCATCATCGACTTGATAGAAGAGTAAGATGGTATCTATACCACTAGAGCCTATTGGTTCATCAGGTACAATAAAAACAGTGTTAAATCCATCATATTCTGGGGAGGAATTCGTCTGGTTGAACTCAGAATAAAGGTGAGGACCAATATCGACGATAACAAAGAATAGTGTGGGAGTTTGATAACTATTTCCAGAAGTATCATTTATCCAATAATAACATTCCCAAGTTTGTCCATAAAACAGAAGATCTGAATAAAACATGTATTTGTCATTTGTTGAGACATTGATGATAGTCCAAGGTTCACCATCGACCCTATAGTAAAGAAGAAGAGAATCAATATTTGTTATATTTTTTGCACCAAAGAAGATTATATGATCAAGATCATAATTTACTTCCGCTGTTTCTTGATAAATCCAGATATTATTTTCACTATAGTAATTGAACTGAATAAATTCTTGGTTTCCATTTGGATTACCTAATCCTGGTTTAATATTGGAAATAACTAATGCAATTGAATTGTGGGAGGAATTTATAAGGTAGATGCCAGTACTATTTCCACCTGGTCCATTAACCTGCGTATACCCTCCTGTACCACCTATTCCACCAGTGATATTAGAAATGACGTTGTTTTGAATAATATTATAAGTAGAATTCAAGAGAAGAATGCCAATTCCAGCACCACCTGAACCACCAGAGGCTTGATATCCTCCTGTACCACCTATTCCTCCTATTATGTTCTTAATTTCATTATCTTTGATGATAATGTTTTCCGAATTCAATAGAAAGATTGCAACACCTGATTCCCCAAGATAGCCAAGAATAGTTGATGCTCCTGTTGCTCCATTAGCTCCTTGATAGCTTGCTATGATATTATTCCTAACTGTGATGTTGTGACAATTAATTAATGCTATCTTTCCAAGATTGGTTGGGTTACTGGGAGCAGTAAGAGTATATCCTTCAATAACTGTATCTGTTTGACCGAAAAGGTAGATGACAACGTCGTAATCAACCCAATTTCTATAAAGGTGATT
>JAHQWW010000161.1 GCA_029856365.1 Candidatus Hodarchaeota archaeon | reverse complement strand
ACATCGCTAACCACTATGGGATGCGGATTATCGGGCCCAATTGCATCGGGATCATTAATCTTCATTCCTCACAAGGTATTTTTAATTGCACTTGGTTTCCTTTCGAGCTCCCTGAAAATCAAAGCGGGAATGTTTCATTAATCAGCCAATCTGGTTCGTGGATCTCCCAAATCCTAATATGGGTGGAAAGAAGAGGAATCCGACTAGGGAAAGCTCTATCTGTCGGAAATGAAGCCAACGTTGATATCACGGATTGTATGGAGTATTTCGTTGATGATCCTGAAACCAAAGTTGTAGGTATGTACATTGAGGGAGTGAAACGTAAAGGACGTCATTTTTTACAGACTCTTCGTGAACTAGCTCAAAAGAAACCAGTTATTGTTCATTATGTAGGAGGAACTAAGGCTGGATCAAGAGCAGGGATGTCCCACACAGCATCTTTAGGAGGAAAATCCTCTATATATGAAACTGTTTTTAAACATGCAAGGGTTATTGAAACAACTACAATGGAAGAATTGTATGAATATCTTCATGCGTTTTCACTTGTTTATCCTCCTAAAGGTGATCGTGTTGGGCTTATAACAAATTCTGGGGGACCTGCAGTTACTTTTGCAGATAGTTGTGAAAGATCTGGCTTACCTGTACCCTCATTTTCGCCTAATTTGCAAAATCATATCAGAGAAGTTGTACGTTCAACTGCCTCTGCTAATAATCCCATCGATCTTACATTTGACATGAATATGGATTTATTTTACAATGAGGTTCCACGTCTTATATGGAAATCAGGAGAGGTAGATGTTCTCTTGTTTTACGGTGTTTTTGGAGGGAATATGATGGAAAGGATGTTCAAATTTGGTAACAATGAATTTATTGAAATGCTTCCTGTAACGTTTTTTGAGACAATGTTGAAAGAAAATTTAGAGAAATTCGTTAATTGGGTTCATGAACATGAGATACCGGTGTTAATTAGTTGTTTGGATACTGCGGATGAAGCAGTAGAGTATCTTCAGAATAATGGTATAGCAGTCTTTAAATGGCCCTCAATGGCAGCGCGAGCAATGAAGGCACTAGTGGATTACTATACTGAAAATGGTACATAAAGTATCTAAGTGGTTTTATAGTGTAAAGCCTTTCTGGACCAATAAGTACCTTTCTCGTTAAGCCACTGCTGATAACATTGTATGATGAAGTTATGATCAAAAGCAAGATTAATGCTAAGCGCTTCTTTTACAGAACATAAGATTATTCTTCCTGCATCTGATCCTGCTTTTAAGTCTCCTTCATAATCACAAATAAATACGGTAGAAAGCACACGTCCTCTTGGATCACGTTCAGGATCAGAAAAAATCCCCAGAATTTCTTTTGGTTTTACTTGTACACCTACTTCTTCTTTCATTTCACGAATTAGGGCCTCTTCAATTGTCTCATCCTCTTCGACCATTCCTCCAGGGATCGCCCAAAATCCGTGAAAAGTAGCACTCTCTCGTTGGATAAGAACAATTCTCTCATCCTCGTTTACTAAAAGACCATCAGCAGCATGAATCATTCTATTAAGCATTTTTGTACCACTTTCATGATTTAATCATTAGGATTCTGCCAATCTTTCGATTAACCTAGCAAGGCACACCTGTCCTTGTTTGAAGTCTTCAACATTAATGTTTTCATTTGGAGCGTGGCCATGGCTCTCTGCATGAGCTACCCCTATTGAAAGTACTGGTATGTAGTTAGCAAATAAATACAAAGGACCCGAAGCAGGACTCCATGGATGGATAATGGGCTCATGGCCATAAACTTCAGTCATAGTATCTTTGAGTAATCCAACAAATGGATCTGATAACGATGTAAAAGCTGCAGGATACCCTTCAAACCACTCAATTTCGACATTGAAGTTATTCTTTTTGAAGTGATCACGTAACTTCTGAATAACGTCATTCAGAGTCTGATTCGGAACTAATCTGAAATCCAACTTAGCGTGAGAATCAGCTGGTAGCACTGTTTTCCCTCCTTCACCTTGCCAACCTGACCAAATTCCGCAGATGGTGCATGTTGGCTTTAAATAATACTTCTTAAGCAATTCTTCACCATGGAGTTCTCCTATGAACTTTTTAACACCTAATTGCTCTTTCAGTTTGTCCTCATCAAATACTTCGTTTACCTTTGAAATAGCCTGTAGTGTTTCCTCAGAAGGAGTAATAATCGGATCATAATAATTTTTAATTAGGATCTCATCTGTTTGATCATTTCTTAAAGAAGCTAGTGCTGCAACCAAATGGTTTGCAGGATTCTCAATTATTGCTCCATAAGCGGAATGTAAGTCTCTCTTTGGCCCAGTTGTTTTAACTTGAGCGTAACATATTCCTTTCACCCCTGCCCAAATCTCTTGCATCCCTAAGGCATTTGTGCCTCCAAACTCCCATATACACGAAGTTTGGTTTGAAAATAAGAAATCGTGATGTGAATCGACAAATTCCTTCAAGTTTGGGCTTGAAACCTCTTCCTCTCCTTCTATAACAAACTTTACATTAATAGGAAGTTCCCCTCGCAATTCTTGGATCATTTTCACTGCATAAGCTCTTGCAATTATATTCCCCTTGTTGTCTGCAACACCTCGCCCATAAATTTTTCCTTCTCTAATTTCTGGATCAAAAGGAGGACTAGTCCATTGGTCAAAAGGTTCTGCAGGTTGCACGTCGTAATGATCATAAAAAAGTAAAGTTTTTGGTTTATTATTTTGTAATACAGCTGTAAAAACAGGTTCTCCTTTCGTTTCTGTAATGAAACACTCAAAGTGTAATTTACTAAAAATCCTATTTAATTCTGTTAAGGCTTTAGATGAATAGTCCCCTCCTTTTGCAGTTACAGTAGGTATTCTTGTAAGCTTAAATAGATCCTCCAGAGCATTATCCAAGTTACTTTCTGCAAAATTATCCATTTCTTTAAGTGATAACATCAATGAATCTTCCTATTTCTGCAAATTATTCCAAAATTCCTCCTCAGGATGTTCCACTATTTCTATAATCCGTGGATCATGGTAACAAAAATCGCAATATTCATCTTCTTGCATGAGAGTACGTGTACGAGTGAGCACAAAAGCAGGATTATAATTCTTAGTTGACTCAAAATCGCCATGACAAGCTACAGCATAACAGAAATCAGGATCTTTTAGTTCTTTTAGAATTTCGTACCATTTACATTTGATGATCTTTGCTCCTCTTTTCCCTGCATTGATTCTAAAGACGATTTCATTGTGGCCTTGATAGGTTTCAAAAAATTTGGTACCCTGTTTGTCAAACTCATCTAAGTCCTCACTATATATATTTGGGTCTTTCTGGCTTCTAATTCGTTCGTTTATTATTTTCTTATAATAATCAATTGCTTTATCTCGTGGTAGAATCTCTGTTAAGGAAGTTGCAACTTTATAATTATGAAAAAGAATGGCTCTTAGGAAATCGGTGACTGTAATTTCGCTTTTTTCTGTTAATGATTGCCCTTCTTTTTCGTGAGTTCTATACTTCATCTCAGACAAAATATAAGTAAAAACACCATCCCTTAAGTCTGGATAATTATCTAAAATACTGTTTTTTTTAACTATTTCTTTTGGAAGTTTTTTTATTTGCTGAAATCGAGTTATTAAAACTTGGATAATATTATCAAATGATTCTGGGTAATCTTTTTTGAGAGATTTTATAAAAAAATCGAGATTCAAGTGTATTCTGTTAAAAACTTCTTTTAAATCCACTGATAAAGTCGCAGACTCATTATAGTAGTTTAAACATTCAATTTTCATTATAATTATCCCCTTTAGATAATCGTATTGACGAAGATTGAAATAAAAGTATAGTTAATAAATCGCAACTAGGAAAAGATACATAAGATTTCCCTTGAATTTCTAAGTTTATTCGAAAACAGGTGAGAATGTGAACTCTAATTTTGCTAATTCAATACAAATTGGTGTTGTTGACTTATCTGCAAACAAAATAACCATTGAATCTCATTTATTTCAAGATGATGTGTTTAAAAAATATCTTGGAGGAGAAGGACTCGCAGCTGATTATCTTCTTCGAAATATGCCTCCTAATGCAGATCCACTAGGATCTGAGAACATTTTATGTTTCATTACTGGTATTCTTAGTGGAACTGTTGTCCCATTTTCGGGCCGTTTTATAGTTGCTGGAAAATCACCCTTAACTGGTACATGGGGGGAAGCTAATTCAGGTGGACGCTTTGGTCCTGAATTACGTCAAGCTGGATTTGATTTATTACTCATTAAAGGTAAATCGAAAGAGCTTTCAATTCTAAATATCACAAATGATTCTATTGAAATAATCCCCTCTCCTAATCTAAAAGGTTTAGATTGTGTGGAAACAGAAGTAGAATTGAAAAAGAAATATGGAACAAAAGTTCAGGTGGCTAGTATCGGATTAGCTGGGGAGAATTTAGTTTTAATAACTGGTATAGTAACGGATAAAGCTAGAGTTGCTGCTAGAAGTGGTCTTGGGGCAGTTATGGGGTCAAAAAATCTGAAGGCCTTAGTTGTTCGGGGAACTAAAGATATTCCTATATTCGATCCTGATGGACTTCGGGAACTCCGTACTTTCGTAAATAAATGGGTCTCTAAAGGTCTGAACTTTCTTTTAAAACCTAGTCTGAAAATGTCTACTACATTTGCTCCATGGCTTCGCCGCTTCAAGGTAAAGAACTACGAATCTATGAGTACAAGTAGTATGATCATTGAATCATATAAACGCTGGGGGACTGCAGCGGGAACAGCAGTGCTAGTTGAGACGGGAGATGCACCAGTTAAAAATTGGAAAGGGTGTTTTAAGGACTTTCCCTTGAAAAAAAGCGCGAAATTAGCAACTGATAATGTGACAAAGTATCGAGTTCGGAAATATGGATGTAAAAGGTGTCCGATGGCTTGTGGGGGAATCATGAACTATAAGGATGATCAATATGATATCATAGATACACACAAACCTGAATATGAAACATTAGCTATGCTTGGTTCTAATCTCCTCAATGATGATCTTGGTTCTATTTATGCAATGAATGATTATTGCAACCGACAGGGATTAGATACAATTGCTGTTGGTTCAATACTTGGATTTCTCATGGAAGCCACGGAAAACGGATTAATATCTGAAAATGATTTAGGCGGTCTCAATCTCTCTTGGGGGAATTCAGAAGACCTCCTTCCTTTAATTAAAAAGATCACGAATCGGGAGGGAATAGGAGACGTATTAGCAACTGGAGTGGGCAGAGCAGCTAAGGAACTTGGTGGTGAGGAGTATGCAATTCATATTAACAATCAAGCTATCCCCGCACATGATCCTCGATTCTCTAAAGCGTTCATAATACCATACAGACTCGATCCAAGTCCTGGACGTCATACACCCTTTACAGAAGTAATGATTGATATTTCGAAATTCCACAAGATATACCCCTCCTTAGATAAGAAGAATAGGACGCTTGATTATTATTGCTTTCATCAAACGATTTCAACACTTGGTTTATGTCAATTTGGCCTTGTAATAGGTAATTATCCAGCCCTCGAGTTTGTAAACTTAGTAACAGGTTTAGATTTGTCTATTGAAGATCTTATTAGGATTGGAGAAAGGACACTAACGTTGAAACATCTATTTAATCTACGAGAAGGTGTTAATCCATTGGATTATGAATTACCAAGAAGAATTCTTGAAAAAGCGGAGGATGGACCCAATCAAGATGTATCATTAATTGAAGATGAAGATAAAATTATTGAGGAGTTTCTTACGGCACTGAAGTGGGATATAAATACCACTGTCCCTGATAGTGACCATTTGAAAGATTTAGGAATTGAAGATTTTATTCCAAAAACCTAGGAAAAAAATTAAATGCTTTCAGATATAGACATAGTTTGCTAAACTAAATCCAACATGTGAACAAAAATGTCAGAACAAGATGCTATTGACGCAATTAACAAGATGCTGGAGAATTTCAACTCTGAAAAAGCTAAAAAGACTTTTCGAAAGTGGTCAAAGACCATGGCTTTCGAATTCACTGATTTAGAGAAAATTTTTTACACAAATATTGAACAAGGTGTACCTAGTGAGGTAATCGAAGGTGTACCAGAGGGGAAAATCCATGTGAAAATCACGACTGATGCAGCAACATGGAAAGGGATCATGGCTGGCGAAATTGGTGGAATGAAAGCCTATACAAGCAAAAAACTCAAAGTCAAAGGTAGTATGCCTGATCTTTTAAAACTTCAAAAATTAATGAAATAGCGATAGATATTATTCTTAGCTCACTTTCGCCCTTTAAAATCGGTATTTCTTTAATATCGTTTTATTCATCTAATGGATGATGTAATAATGGTTTCTGATCAAAAAATAAAGGTAGAATTATGTCAAACTATGAAGGAACTGCATGCAGAACGTATCCTTACAGATATTGGAGGAAATCTGAGTTTTCGATCAGAGGATGATGATCAATTTTTCTGGATCACTCCGTCTGGATTACAGAAAAATACAGTTGAACCAAAACATCTGATTAAAATGTCATTGGAAGGAAAAGTAATATCTGAAGACACAGAGATGAATCCTTCCGTCGAGTGGCCTATGCATTTACGAATCTTTAAAGAAGATGAGGATTTCAAAGTAATTATTCATAGCCACGCTCCCCTCGCAACAGCTATATCTATACTAAAAGATCCCCCAGAATTTCCCCCTCTAACTGCTGAACTGGGTTTCTTAGTTCCTGAAATCGTTATTGTGCCATATGAGCAATCGGGCTCAGAAGAGCTCGGAGAAGCTGTAGCTGATAAACTCTGGGATTCCAGTATAGTAATACTAGAAAACCATGGCGTTGTAGCTGTAGGAGGAACATTTAGAGAAGCTGCAACCAAAACACGAGCGTTGGAGGAATATTTGAAATTATACCTAAACGCCCAACAGTTTGGCGGAGAAATACGAAGATTTCCTGGATTTGATT
>JAHQWW010000160.1 GCA_029856365.1 Candidatus Hodarchaeota archaeon | reverse complement strand
ACCACAAGGTCGAGCCATAGAAAAAGATTGGGTTTGCTGTTCCAAAAAAGTTAGAAACCACCATGATAATGTCTATAACAATACTAAAGGGCGATAAAAGTGTTAAAATTCTAGTAATGATATCTCGAATGATCTCAGAAAGTTTAAACGGCAATAAATCAATTGAAAACGGGATGACAACGTTGAAAATCCATGGAAGAGATATAGGAGCAGTAAAGATGATCGATAAACCAACACTTTGTAGAATTGTGCGAGAGCTGAAGTAACTAAAACGGGAACGGAAAGATTTTTCTTGGATATGAATCGCTTTACCACTTTTAATGCTTTCATCAGCTTCATTTTTTTTATTGATTAAAGAAGGTGAAGAGTCGCCCAAGTGCCATTTTAGTCCTCGTTGATACATACCGAGAGGAAAAAACAGTTTATAAACTGCCAGTAACCGCTTCCATCCTCTTGCGGGCTTTATAGGCTTCGAAGGTACGCTATTATCTTCTTCGTGATGTGTTTGCACATCCTGTTCGGAATTCACATCTGAAGATCTAGATTTTATGAACCTTTGTAGTAGTAGTTTGAGACGTGACACAATAAAGACTAGATTGAAATTACTTTATAGACTCCTGCATGTCGGAAGCAGTAGGGTTCTCCTGTGGTAACATTCCTTTATTGGGTAGTGATTCCTTAATAATAACTCCATCGTCAAATGTCTGAATTCCACCTTTGAACCTAAAAGATAATTTCAAACCTTGGCACTCATCTTCTTCTATCAGCTCAAAGTGAATCTAACTGTTAGAGAAATACTCAAGATGAAGTCTGACCATTTCAGATGTAGTAGCTACCATCCTAATGTATGTCAAATGATAAAACTTCATGATCGTACAGACATTCTTGATAATTTCTTTAATTTGTGGGATATCATCTGTGTCTCTCACATAAACCTAGGTACTTATCATTAGAAATTATTCACAACCCGATTAGAGGTTTTAAAGGATCTTTTATATAAATGAAACAGATTTATCTTATTAATAATTCTTTTTAAGCCAATTTAGAATTCCTTTGAAAATAATTGCTTCTAATGTGATTTGTTATCTATATTGTAGTATTGTACAATAAATTTTCACGATATCCATCTTGATTAGTCAAAGTGATTAGATAGGTTAACCGATTTAATAAGAAATCTACAAACTTAGAGGAGCTCCTAGTTCTACTTAAGCTTAAGTTGAACTGTAAGAAAATGTGAGATAAATATCGAGATGTTCTGCTTCCTGCTTAAGATACCTGATTTTATCTGATGAATAACTTCCATTACCTTTGATTTTAATTTTAAGAATTGCTACCAAAAACCTATCTCTCTCATTTCTTGACGACAAGATTTCTGAATGGATTCTGTATAATTTGTCAAGAGTTTGGTTAATGTAATCGTCCATGTTAGCTTTATATAAATCCCAAACGAGATATACCATTCTAATGGCATTTAATTCATGAAACTGGAATTTAACGGTCTGAATTTTGTGATTTGGAGGTGAGAACTGCACTTGACCGATAATGTATCCCTTTGGTTCATTTCTCTCTGCAAAGGAAACCCGTTCAATAGATCCAGCATAAGCAATTAAAGGATCTCTAAAGGATGAAGACCTAAGATCATGTTTATCCCAGAATTGCCATGTGTGCTTCCTACAATTCTGTCTAATTGAAAAGGATTTATTAGTCGAACGAGATGAATTTGCTCTATTATTATAAAGAAATTGGAAACGATGGATATGGCCACATGCCACATAGTTGAACTTCCTTGGGATCTGTTGAAATGGCAAGACATTATGATTACCTTTATGAAAAGTGTAATTTTCTATACAGGATCCTTCTATTAGTTGATGGATCACTAAAATAGAATAATCTGGTTTAACCTGTTTTCTATTACAATTAAACCAAGCTTTCTTAACTAATAATTTGAATTTGTATTTTATTTTTTTTCTAATATAAGGAAATCCAGTTATTTTAATTTTTATACCATTTTTCTCAAAGATAAATGAGGACGGTTTTCTAAATAAGTTAAAATTTCCATTAGAAAAGGGAAGAAGACCCAGAGGAAGCTTACTTCTTTCATGGTTTCCTGGTAGTATGTAAATAGGGATTTCTTCTCTTATTGCAGGTTCTATAGACTTTACTCCATAGTTGATAACTTCAGAGGGAGGCTTACTCTGATTAAAAAAATCCCCTGAATGAATAATAAAATCAATTTTGTGTTCTGAAATTGCTTTTCGAATAAGTTTCGATACTTTTTGAAAAAATAACTCACCATAAGCACGACGATGCAAATTCTTAGGTTTTAGTGCATAATGAGCTCCAAAGTGACTGTCACTGAGATGTAAAAATTTGATGGAATCTTCACCCACTTGAATAAAACCTCAAAATAATTTTACTCCATTCCTCTCTCTTTTTATCCCTTAAATTTGTATTTACCACTAGGATCAAAATATTATTCTTACTAATTTCTCAAATAAATCAATCTAAAGCCAATTTTATGGTTTTGAACTGTTTATTCAAAGGAGTTACTTTGGTGTGATTTTTAAGAATGTTTATTTCGATATTTTCGAATTCCGATCATTGATAATAAAGTGACTACTGCAAAGAATAATTGAAAACCTGAAGTTGATTTATTTGAATCACGAAAGGCAGCCAAAGCGGCAGCTTCTCGTTGTGGTTGATTATTCCTTCCTGCATAAATTTTCTCTTCTGAATCATATTCATCTATAATCAGAGCTTCATCATCAGATAGAGTCAAATGTAATTTTTACAGCAAAGATTAGTAAAATTTAATTTATTCTCAACATCTTTAACATTTTCATGTATGCCCTTCTACATTATCTACGAAGACTTATTGAGAAGACCAAAGGATTAAAATCTCAACCTTTTTACAGAATTATCACTTGCTATTGATTATCCATTCACAATCAAAAGAAGCGAAGATAAATGGCTGGAATTACTTTTTTGAAAACGAAAAATATCGAAAAAATAAGGGATTTTTATATAACAATCATTGGAGTAACTATTTGGTTAGATCAAAAAGACTGTATTATTTTCAAACATGATAATTTATTGTTTGGATTCTGTGATAGAGGAGAAGCTGATCGTGGCTGCTTACTAACATTCTTTTTTCGAACGAAAGCTGAGGTAGATGAAATATACGAAAAAATAAAAGACTTTGCAGTTACTACACCAGTTATAAATGATAAATATCAGATTTATCAGTTTTTTGCAAGGGATTTAGAAGGGAGAGATTTAGAATTTCAATCTTTCCTCCATGAAATAGATTTTAACTGGGATAATTTCTAATATTAACGTGTTGAAATGAATTAATGTTATGGCATCCAGTCTAAAAGGCGTGGATGTCCTATATCTACGAAATCTTTCTTAATTTGTTGGATTTTCTGAAAAATTGGTCCTCTTAAACCTTGAATTTGAAGATCAGAAGTAATCTTATCAAGTTTAGGTTGAATATTCTTGATTCCTGCAATCAATCTAGAATATTCTTTCAAGTTCTTTTCAGTCAAAATTTCATTTGTATAGAGAGGAATTTCTTTGTTTAATCCTCCTGATAATACTTTTAATCCTTCTCCGATACTCAAGCTATTTGGATCACGGCAAATCTTCAATAATTTCTCAAAAGACTCCTTATATGGGTGATAAATGTTTCGTGCTACAACTCCCCGAAGATACATCTGTTTTGTTTGCTCCAGATTGAATAATGAAAAAGGAATGGCTGTCATATATTCAGTCATTAAAAGCTCTTTTGAATCAATAATAGATCCTGAGATATCTTGACCCTTCTCATAAATGTCTATTGGCAACACAATACCAGTAATTTCACGGTACGCATCAATTATTTCTCCTGGTCGCAACCGGAACTGTGCATAATAGATTCCTACTCCTGTTAAAAGAATAAAAGCCTCCCCTCGGGTTTCCTCCAATCCTGTAACTGCAAAATCAGGTAAGAGTATGACATTGTCATGAATAATTTCATGTACGGGTTGATTTAAGTAAAATCCTTTAAAATTTTCCCTCTCTATTAACCTCCGCCATGAAGGTATGAATAGAATTTGTTTTAAATTCCCCAAATCAGTTTCGATTGCCCTTTCCTCATCTTCTTGACGAATTTTAGCACGATCTTCCAAATATCTTTGGGTTTCTAATTCTTCTTGGCTTTTAATCCTGTCCGTTTTAGTTTTCACTGATCTGTTAAGCTCATTCAAACGTGCTTCGACCTTGGTTTGTATATCTTTTAGAAATTCTTCACGTAACTGAGAATACCCATGATCCATGAGATAAGTTTTAAATTCCAGTAAAGAGATACCCGTTTTTGGATCAAAAGTTCCGAGCTTGCTGTAATATTTTGGAATTGCTTTCAAAATTTTCTTTTCTTGAGATATTTTTTGTAGCTGTTTCTTTAAAATTAATTTATCTTCAGAATCATTTGAGTTTGATTCGTTCATTTTATGTATTCCTACTTATAATTACTCATATTCTAATTAAGGGGTAGATCAATTATATAACATATAAGTCTATGTTCAAAAAGCATCAAAATAATCGTTCAATTTCTTGAATTTAAAATTAACTATAGATTAAATTTATTGTTGAAAATAAACTTAATTCTTCAACTTGAAGCCCCAAGTTTGACAGATAAAGAGAGCTTAGAAGGAAGATTAGAAAATTCTAACCCTGTATTTTAAGCCCTTTCTCATCCTATGGAAACTCAAACAAAATTCATCACACTAGCAAGAATGATTCCAGTGTTGGATTTTTCGTCTCAAATTCAGGGGGGATTAAGTTCTCATATGCTCTGATAATCAGTTTCTGATATTCGTTAACATCAAATGATTCGTTTCCCCTCAAAAGTTGCTCTGCCTTTACTCGCTTCCTGTAATCTTTCGCAGCAGCATCAACAATAAGGTAGCGGATCTTCATCCCCGGCTCAACATTAACCCCCAAAGCAGCCAACTGTTTAGCCGCGATTGCTTGCCGAGAGTTATTGACGTACTCATTAGGCGAACGTGAGGGACGAATTGTTATTAACAGTTCTTCAAGAGGAATGCTACCATTCCCTAGTTCCTCACCACACCTTCTCATGAATTTCTTAGCTCGTTGGCTAGCTGATTGAAACTGCTCTCTTGTCCGAGCTTTTGCTAGGATTTCGAGCATTTTCATCTGGAGTTTCTGGATGAACAGGGGGCTACTCGACTGACGAATCTCAATACCGCGGATCCGAAATGTCCCATCCGTCTTCAGACCATAATAGCGGTTCAATACCCCAATTTCTGGTTCATGACGACGAGGTAAAAAAATGATCCAATGATAATCACAGGTATGCTCAACTGGTAGTTTGACAACGTCAGCTACTTCTTGACGCAATTCACGCACTATATCTAGCGGGAGCGGTTCTTCTTCAGGATCCTTCAGCCAAACAGAGTCTACAATGCCAGCAACTACTTCCAACCCGTAACGGGAGGCAATTTGTTGGGTGAGAGTTAACCCGTGTCGACTGTACGCAGAGATCGCCTCATGTGACTCAATTCGCCCAAACCGTGCGTTCCTGTAGCCTGTATACCCAAAACAGTTATGCGAAAAGATACCACCCGCTCCTGCAACAAGGCCAGGAAAATGATGAGTTACTTCAAAACAGTATACAAAGTTGTGATTCGAGGATATACGATCAATTTTGGTGACTCGTGCAAACCCTAGGTCACTGTCTACTAGGTGTTCAATAATGGCTAGCAGCTTGAGATCATCAGAATTCAATCTTTTTTTCTTTTGCTTGATCCGCTCGAGTTGCATTCGTACAACCTCACGAGATGTTCGAATTTTGTCTGAGATACGCGGACTTCTGGCTGTACGAGCCTTTTTAGCGAGGGATAGTAATCCTGATTCTCTTACTGGAAGGTCCTTTGCCCAGGCTCGGGATCTTATCTTATTCTTCTTTGACCGAATTTTTATTTCGTGTAAATGTTTGATATACCCGCTTTTTATTAACGCTTCCAGGGTATCTGCCCCAGAAAAACACAGTTCATGCATACTGGTGCCTTTCTGTGGGGTAGAATGCTGAAGAGTTGTGTAAAGACCCACGAGAGAAGCAAGATAGGCCAATTCCTGAATAAATGGATAATCACAACTACTCACTTTAACAACATTACGGTTAGGATGGATACTTCCATCACTTGCGATTAGCCCCCCCAAAAAACCAAGAATGGCATCTTCTGGACTGTTGAGAATCAGCGAGGGCACTTTAAGTTTTCCAAGTGCGCGTGTTCTGGCAACCTCGAAAATTTCTGTAAAAATCCGAACTAGAGTCGATGAATTAACTTGGAGCGAATACATCTGAGTGTGCGGCTCCTTCCGTGTGTGAACCACAAGACCGAATCGTTCAGCGACAAAGCGTTCAAACCAACTAAGCAAATCTGTATCTGCAAAATTTACACTTAAGCGCAGGAATGTCGGACTAGCACTACCATCACCAATAAAATATCCTAAGAAAAAACCCAAATCGCCATCAATTTCGAAATGTGCAGGAAGAAAGCCAAATTCCCCACCACCATGACGACCACAACCCACTTTAAATGTCTTCCATTTTTCTTTTGGGACTTTGAGTGAAATGAAATAGCGAAGGGGTATAAAACTACCAAGTAGCCAAGAACGAATTGCACTGGGACTATGGTGTCCTTTCATATAACGTTGGATTTCTGATTTCTTATCCTGAATGTACTCAGTAAGATCGGATCCCCAAACCCGCCATATATCTAAATCTTCCCCTGATGCAGTCTGTAAAAGCTTAGAAAGCACATCGACATAGGAAGAAGAGGTCACTTCAGGCATTTGGAGCATAACAGGAAGGAAATCCCCTTTCTTGATTTTGGCCGCAGTTTTTTCCCGTAGAGTTCCATTAGCCAAAACATAGCATGTATGGTCTTTTGTTACAGTAAATTTCCTGCCTGTCTCCAGTTTGATT
>JAHQWW010000026.1 GCA_029856365.1 Candidatus Hodarchaeota archaeon | reverse complement strand
TTCAAGCACTTCTGCAAAAAATCCAACAAATGGATCGACAACAAATGAGAATCCATCGTTTTCATGGACTGGGAATGATGATTATGGAATAGAGAAGTATGCAATATTTAGAGATGGAATCTATCTAGAAACAACAACAGAAACAAGCTTAACATTAAATGATCAACCTGAGGGATGGCATTGTTACAGAATTGTCGCATTTGACGAAAAAAATCAAAGTAAAGCTGATCTGGTAGTTATTTTTATAGATACAACGCCACCTATAGTTACTATTAATTCACCAACAAATAGCACTTATTCAAATTCTGAAATATCGATTTATGCATTAAATTCAAGTGTTGTTCATACTGCTTGGTACAGGTATATGAATGGATCCTGGTCAAATAATTATACCCTGTTATTTGATTCTGATAAATAAAGGTGGGTAGTAGAAGGATTAACATGGCTAGATGGCAGTTATTCTGTACAAGTCTTTTTCAATGATAGTGTGGGAAATAAAGCCTATGGTCAAGAATGGTTTACAGTTGACACCACACTACCCCTAGTCACTATTGAGTCTCCAACAAATGAAACCTACTCAACTGATATAATAATGATCTCTTTGTCAGGTAACGCTGATTATATCTGGTATTATATCAATAATATTGATACTAAGAACCGAACATGGAGTGTTGACACTAGTCCTATATATTATGTCCTTGATAATGGTACTTACACACTACACGCATATGGGAATGATTCAGCTGGGAATAAAGTTCACGTTTCAATAACTTTCACAGTTGAGGCATTTACAGACAATTTTCCACCAAAAATTTCTCTTTTGATTCCAGAAAATTATAGTGTATTAACATCTGGTTTTGAAATTAAATTAAATGTAACTGATATAAATCTTGATACTGTACTCTACAACTGGGATAAAACTCAGAATAGTTCTTTAATCTCTTCTAATACAGTTATATTGCCTGATGATGAGGGTCATCATACTCTCTATATTTTTGCTAATGATAGTTTTGGTCATTGGACAAATAATGTGTTCATTTTCATAACAGACGACATTGAACCAAGAATTACGTTATTAGAATACCAAAACATGAGTGTATTGCCTTTAGGTACATTAATCACTCTAGAACTTAACGATTCTCATCTTGATAGAGTTGTTTACAATTGGGACGGATGTCAAAATGTCACATGGATTTCATTTGAAACACTTATACCAGAGGGAGATGGTCAACATGTATTATATGTATATGCTAACGACACAGCAGGGAACTGGGTTAGTACTCAATTTGTATTTTTTACTTATGAGAAAGAAACCACAGAAATCTCTTCAGAACAAACTTCTAACCAACAAGAATTATCTAGTGTTGAAAGCGAATCGTTAACTGATGTATCAGAGGATACTCATGGAATAACACCACTGGGAGAACTAAATATCGGATTAGTTTTAGGTACTCTCTTTGGATCAATTGGTTTGATACTTATTACAAGAAGATTAGTACGACATCGATCTTCTTCATCTAAATAAGAATGTATATTCAATTTATTTTAATCAGTAATCGGATTGTCAAAAAAATTAAAAATTAGATGATGAATCTCGGAGTATAGGACAAGTCATACAATGAGGCCCACCTCCGCCTTTAACTAGTTCGGTACCCTGAATAGGAATAACATCAATTCCTCTCTCCTCAAGCTCTGTGATAATACGCTTGTTCCATTTATATATTACTATTTTTTTTGGTTCCAAAGCACAGACATTCGCTCCAAATTGCATGACTTCTTCAGTGTTCACTGAGATCATCTCGAACTTTTTCTTCTTGAGGTAGGAAAAGAATAGCTCTTTTTTCTCCTCCTCTCTTCGATTAATGTGAGCTAGACCAAACTTCAATGATGGTTCGTGTACTATACACATTTTGGATGCTATAACAGAGAATATCTGATCTAAGTGGATCAAATTAGGAGGTAACGGGATACTTATGATTTCTTCAATCAGAGAACTCCTTAGGCCTTGAATGAGTTGGGTTAGGCCTTCTTTATTTGTCCTAGGGCCATAACCCACTGCAAGAGTACGTTCATTTAAGTACACAAAATCACCTCCTTCCAATTGACCAGGAGAAGAGATTTCAGCAGCTACAGGTATTTGCTGTTCCAATGCTTGTTTGGCAATGAATGGTTCACTTAGTCTTCCAGCAATTCCCATATTCATCACAATTAGTCCAATATCTGTGACAGAAAGAATATCACGTGTGAAATACAGATTTGGTAGAGAATGTATTCCATCAAGGTTATTTGTGATATCATTAAGCAAAATAACCTCCACACCTTCGCTTTCTAAAGATTTAACAAGGTTATCAAATTCTCTTTGCAAATTTTCCAAATCTGGAACAGCTCTAAATCCGTAATAAGATAAGTTATTAGGTTTAACAACAGAGATTTCCCTTCCTGGTCTGTGCATCAAAACAATACTCAATTTACCTATTTCTGATAGAGCGCCGAATTGCATGAAGTTTCCTCACCGACTTCTTTTAGCCTAAGAATTTAAAATATTTGCTTTTGTGAATTTTATTAAAAAAATGAAAAAAACTTTAGTTTATTGCATCATCAAATGAAGGAATAAACCAAGGATTAGAAACATCCAAGTATTCGCAGCCAATTTAAATAATGGAAAAGGAGTTCTAGAAGCAAAAACTGCAATATCCAGTATTAAAGAAAACGTTAAGATGGCAAAAATGTAGAAAATTTGAGAATCCAGTCCTAAAACCACCTCACTATCCATCAAATAATTGTATCCCCAAACAAATATAGGCCCAATCACTATTGATGACCCAATGATAATAACAAGTGGCATAATGTACTTCATCAAATATTTAAAACTATCAGAATTGATAAACTCATCATCAGGGTCATCTAGCTGCATTTCAACTATCAATTTCTCTGCAATGAGAAATAATCCTAGAGCCATTCCTATCCCAAAGAGGAAACCAACGAAAATTGTCTTTATATTCCATAAGAAAATCATTTTTTTTTCACCTTACTTTTTGGAGTAAGTACTACTTGGAAATAGAATTTAAAGTAACTTTGGTAAAGCAATGTTGCGTAAAAAGGGAAGAATTTTTACTCCATGTTCCCGATTCTGAAAAGAAATTTTCATTTTCAAACCAGATAGATCCCAAAAATGGGGTCAGATAGATGGATCTCTTGGATAAACAAATCTTAATGGAGTTAAGTAATGATTGTCGTATTTCATACTCTCATCTAGCCCAAAAACATAATGTAAGCGCAAACACAATAAAAAATAGAGTTCGTATTTTGGAAGAGAAAGGAATCATTGAAAGATTTACTTTTGAATTCAATCCCTCCCTTATGAACGCTAATACAGTACTTATTTTATTTAAATTTCACAATCAACCTAGTGAAAACCTGATAAATCAACTAGGAATGCATCCATTAGTAACAGGTATCGGAGCTGGAGTTGAGGCAGGATTCGCTATTGGCTTTTATAGAAATCATACAGAAATAAGTCTTCTCTCGGATGTTTTTCATTCTGTTGATAAAATAAGAGAAGTCTCCATCTTTCCAGTACTATTACCGTTGACAGCCGACCAGTTGTCTCCCATGGGAACATTGAGCGACATTAAGAGATTAGATTGGTCTATACTCTCGCATTTGCGAGAGAATGGGAGAATCACTTTAAGTGAGTTATCCAAGAAGACCCATATTAGTGTAAAAACAATTAGAAAGAGACTTAAATCATTACAAGAACGAAACATGATAAGATTAACCATTCAGTTAAATCCTGGGAAGATTTCAAGAGGAATGATGGTTCTTATTTTGGTTGAACTCAATAAATTGACACGACAGAATCGTGTAAGCATTGATAATGAGATCCGAAGAACTAGACCAGATCATTTTTGGGTTAGTTGGCAGGTTGTTGACCGACCAATTATTATTCTTGCTTTCCAAGCTGAAAACGTAGATGAAGTAAAATCTATACAAGAAGATGTTCTGAGTAAGGTGCCAGATATACAAACAACATCCCATCTAGTTGGAGGTAGTATCCGTTATTATCCTGATTTTACTGATGAACTCCTTGAAACGCACCAAAAAAAATGACGGAACTTTTCCCTGTTTTTTCAGCATCAGCTGAATCATACTCTATTAATACTTCTTTATCGTCAAATGAAATTGAAATCCTTTGATGATTTGCTTTTTTTGGTATAAATCATCTTCGAATAAAAAGTTTAAACACATATAACTATACAAAAACAAAGGTAAAGAAATTTTCTTTACCTGAGTCTATTATATCCGTTGATCGTTTTATCCGATTTGGTGTAGAAAATGACTTTAACGATACAAGATTTGACTAAGGACTATAAGATGGGTGAATTGATCGTCCCTGCATTGAGCGGGATAACTCTTACTATAGAACAAGGGCAATTCATTGCTGTTTTAGGGCCATCTGGTTCTGGAAAGACAACTTTACTTAACATTATTGGAGGGATTGATCGTTCAACAACAGGGAAAATATCCTTTGATAAAAATGGAGAAAAAGCTGATTTAACTTCTCTCAATGAAAAGAACTTAACGAAATATCGACGACTCAATGTGGGATTCATTTTCCAGTTCTATAATCTAGTTGCATCTCTTACTGCATTTGAGAATGTGGAACTAGCAGCTAAGCTCACTAGTCCCTCGGATGAGGCACGGACAATTACGAAAGAATTACTAGAAGAAGTAGGTTTAGGAGATAAAATCAACAAATTTCCTGCACAGCTTAGTGGTGGTGAACAACAGCGGGTAGCCATTGCAAGAGCATTAGCTAAAAAACCTAGGATCCTATTAGCTGACGAGCCAACAGGAAATATAGACAGCGAAACAACAGGAAAAATATTGAAACTACTTCAGCGGGTTAATGAGAATCATAGAGTCACAATTATCCTCGTTACTCATAATGTGGGGATCTCTACTCTTGCTGATCGAGTTATTTACCTTCGTGATGGAAAAATCTTTGGAACCTCAAAATATGATCCAGCTAAAGAAAAAGAGTTCTGGGAGGAACTCACTATAGTTCCTCCTATTGATACAACTGGGTGATGACATGAAACTGTTCATTCGTAAAGCCTGGCGTGATGTAAAAAGTAAGAAGCTCCGATCCATCCCCATCATCATAGTCATCACCATTGGCTGCATTATTACTATCCTTTACTCAGCATTATACTTCAATTGGCTTGAAGTCGAGAATGCCTCCTGGATCGGCCAAAGATATCACCATCTGTTGATAACAACTGAGCAAATGGATAAATCTAACCTAACACTACTAGTTAATCAAGTTAAAGAAGAACTAGATATCGATTTTGAGTTTGAATTTCGAGATTTCCGTGAATTACAAGTTACTGAGTCTGGAATTGAGTCTCAGGTTAATACACATTTATACGCTGTTAGAAATGAAGAATTACTTGTTGATAAGTTATACTATCATGAACCATACATCAGTACTCTCAATAATTCAACTGATCCTAATGTTGCCGTTGTTGAGAAGGTTACTGCCGAACTCCAAGGTTGGGAGATCAATGACGAATTGAAAGTACTCACTCCTTCAGGGATATTGAATCTAACAGTCATCGCTATGGTTGATTCGCCAGAATTTATGTTATCACCTGGTATTGTAACTGAATTTTATGGAAGCTCTTGGGATGGCCCTGTGATTTGGATGAAACAACAAGATTGGGAATCTCATATGAACAGCTCAAATCAAGTCAATCAGATTGCCCTTTATTTCAATGACCCATCCATGAGTAATCATTTTTTGGAAGAATTCTTAACTGTGATGAGTCAGGAGTATGGAATTGAATCTGTGCTTCAATATAGCGGTCGGGATGCCTTCTTATTAAGTATTGCACCAACTTTTTCAGGCATGGGTCTTATTTTATCATTTGTTTTTGCAATTATTGTTGGAATAATGCTATTCATTGTCCTAAAGCGAATCCTTGAAGAAGAAATCACTACACTGGGTATTTTTAAAGCATTAGGGTTTTCAAATCGTGAAATAGCCACAGGTACCATAGTATATGCGTGGTTAATAGGTCTGATAGGGGGATCTATCGGAATATCTTTAGGTTTAATATCTGGTCTTAGTCTTGGAGATTTCTATATTGAACTAGTAGGAATAAAGAAATTACCTAATGTGACCTCTATTTCTTCTATACTCCTATTGTTCCCTACTGTCGGATTTATTTGTCTAATATTTTTCTTTACAACAGCAGGTTCTCTCCTAGCTGTTCAGAGAATTCTACGAATGGCTCCAATCGAAGCAATGCGACCTCAAGCAATGTTCAAACCAGCTTGTCCAGTATATTTAGAACGGATGTTATTAAAAATTAAATCACTTTCACCATTGACAAAATTTTCAATTCGATCGGTCTTCCAAGAGAAGCGAAAAGCATTATTCATAATTTTTGGAATCATTCTGGCAATGTCCATCTCTTTCTTCGGTTCCACGACAGGTACAAGTTTTACAACTGGAATTGACAAGCAATTTCAATTTTATGAAGCATGGGACATGCAGATTACCCTCAACAACTACCAAAACTCATCACAGATAGCAACAATGCTTGAGAATCTCACATGGAAACATTATGAACCGTTTGTTTTGGTACCTATCAGATTAAAACTTGACATGACTCAAAATTATGTTATTACAGGTCTTAACGAATCAACAATCAGTCGTAATTTCGACACTGGAGGAGTTCCAGGATATCAGAAAGTCGTGATTACGAAAGATCTAGCTATTAAGTTTAGTTTAAAAAAGGGTGACTTACTTGCAGTAATTGATCTTCAGGGAAATAACAGAGCTTTAGAGGTTGAGAACATACTTAACGAATTCACTGGTGGTGGACTATATACTTCGATTGACACTGCACGATGGTTAGCAGGGATAACTGAAACAAACTATGCTAATGGTATCTACATTCATACAGAACAGCTAGAAGATTCAGATCAAATAGAAAAGGCACTGGGTGAGAATCCTAATGTCCAAGATGTAATCATTAAAAGTGAACTAGCGAAATCAGTACGAGAAGCAATGATGGTAGGGTATGCCTTCATGCTAGCAGCAATGTCTGCAGGCTTAATTGTAGGAGTAGCTATTGCTGTCTCGGTTGTTTCTATTTCTATTTCGGAAAGAAAATATGATTTTGTGAATTTTAGAGCATTAGGAGTTTCTAATCGGGAGATCTTTGGCACAGTACTACTAGAGTTGGTTATTGCTAGCGTTAGTGGTATTCTCATTGGATTTATTACCGGTGGTGCATTGGCAATCCTTATCTTTGAGTGGGCAGCCGAATTTGGAGTTGTATTTGTTATACAAATCACTCCATTTAGTATAGGTTTGTCAGTACTAAATGTTTTTCTAGGTGTAATCTTAGCAGCTTACCTTTCACTCCGATCTCTATTCCGTACATCTATTTCCGAAGAGACTGTGAGCCGAATCATTGGATAATCCCTCTTTCTTTCTTTTTTTTATCCGAAAAATTTGTTTACACAATTAGGACATAGATTAACAGTACCGAGCTCTTCACGGTCGATATCATAACTATGAACTTTGCATATTAGATTTTTACAAGCAAAACAAGCCATTTGGGCTTTATTAGCTCTGCAGATAAAACAATAATTTGTTTCAATAGAGACTCTTGTACCAATTAAAGGAAACAAGCGAAATTCTACTGAATTGAGAATATCTTCAGGAATATCTAGATTGTTTAAACTTTCACGTAAGATGTTCCAATTATTTAAATTTAAATTTTGATTCGTCCAGAT
This sequence comes from Candidatus Hodarchaeota archaeon, assembly GCA_029856365.1. GTDB lineage: Archaea > Asgardarchaeota > Heimdallarchaeia > Hodarchaeales > Hodarchaeaceae > Hodarchaeum. The sequence continues at coordinate 29,066 of JAHQWW010000026.1, read as the reverse complement.
TCTTAATTGTTTCAATAATGTTTGTGTATCCTTTTGATCTTCTATTAACCTTTCTGGGAAAATCTTTACCGCTGGAATAATGAATGTATGATTTCTTCCATCTAGAATTAATGATACTTCATGAATTAATCCTGCTCTCGTCAAACTGTCCAAATGATGATTCAAAGTTGCTCGTTTCATATTAAACTTAATTGCTAAATCATTTTTTGATACAAAATAATATTTTGATATGAAGTCAAATAATTCCCTTCGACGTTCACTACTTAAAGCCTCAAATAGATGAGAATAATCATTAAATGTCATTGTTTAATGGCAATATTGCTCCCTCTTGTAAATATATCTCTCTAAGGATTAATATTGTTATCATTCACTACTACCTCATTACTACATAGCTCTGTGGGATTGGATTATCTCGCGTAAAAATTCAGGGAATAAGTCATGTTACGGATGTTGATCCGAAGCGAAAGAAACCGTAACTGTTTTAATAAATTCTTAGGAAAGAGTCTAAAACTAAAAGATATGATTGGTTTTGAAGTTTGATAAAGACCATATCAGGAATTAGAGTGGATTAAACTGGTTTTTAATCTGAATAAAGCAGAGTTTTTGATCAATCAGGAGAATTATGATGAAGCATCAAGGTATCTTATTATGGTTGAACCTCTAGATAGATTAGATGGAAACACTCAATTGAAAGTGTTATATTTGAAGAGTATTTGTTATCTTAATCTTGGAGAATTAGCTAAAGCCAAGGAGATGTCACTTCAACTATTTAACCAAAGTAAAAAATCTCAAAATGTTATATTTGGATTGAATGCCCTCTTTATTTTACTCAGGATTTCTTTAATGGCTGAAACAAGAAATGAGACCAAGAGACTGCTTAATGAGGGGGAAATTTTTCTCAATCAGATATTGGATAAAGGGTCAAAAGAGTATAAGTGCAAAAAAGCAACTCTTCTTTTCTTGAAAGCAACTTCATTCGATCCTAATGTCGAATCAAACAAACAATTACCATTAATTCAAGAAAGTTTATCGCTTAGAGAAGAAGTTGACGATAAGCTGGGTATGAGTGAGGCATTATTTGGATTGGGAAATTATTATTACTATAAGGGAAACCATAGTTTTGCATTGAAATTTTTCAATGAGAGTCTAGATCTTGGAGAAAAAACTGGGAATAAATATCTTATTTCCCAGGCATATCGTGCTATAGGGAATATCTATCTGTTAAGAGGGGAATTTAACCTTGCGAGAGATTATACAAAGCGAGCTCTTGCTTTATCGGAGAGTATTAAGAATAAGTGTGATATCTCTCACAATTTACTTCATTTAGGTGAAATATATTATTTCCAAGGAGAGTTAGAATCAGCAGAGAGTTTTATTACTAAGTCTCTAAAACTAGCTGAGTCAATTGATTTTACTGTTAATATAATTCTGGGACTTTACGACCTCGGTAGATTATTACAGGATCGAGGGGAGTTTCAAACCTCATTAGAATGTTATAAAAAAGCCCTAAATATAGCTAAGGAAAAAAAGGCTTCTTTTTATTTAGTTGATGGCTTATACTATCTGATTCGCCTTTATACGTATCATCTTTCTCCCACTGAGGCAATTCCTTTCATAAAAGAATTAAAAAAGCTGAAAAAGGAAGATAATAATATTTGGTACAATTTAATATACCGAACAAGTAAAGCACTTCTCCTGAAAACAAGTGAAAGGTTACCAGATAAAATGGAAGCTCTAAGGTTATTTCAAGAAATAGCTAAAGAGCCTCAGATTGCCTATAAGGTCACAGTTGAAGCCATTATTAATTTATGTGAATTACTTCTTTATGAATTGAAAATTACAGGTAATGAAACAATTCTTAATGAACTGGATCATTACTGTTCTCGATTACTTAAGATCGCTATCGAACAAAATTCTCACTCATTACTAGCGCAATCTTATTGGTTGCAATCAAAGCTTTCTCTATTAAAATTTGATATTCAACATGCACAGAAGTTACTATTTAAGGCTCAAGCTATAACAGAGGAAAAAGGCCTGAAAACATTAGCAGATTCTATCAGCTTTGAACATTATTCCTTTTTCTCTCAGTTGAAAAAATGGGAAGAGTACATTGATAAGAACACATCATTAACTCGAAGGATTGAATTAGCACAACTGGAAAATCTTGTTGTCAAAATGATTTACCAGCGATTAAGTGATATTCCTTCCAAATCAATTGAGGATTTAATGAAAATTGAGGAATTTCGTATCTACTTGAAAGAGGCAAAAAAAATTCTTTCTGAGTATGAAGAGGAATAAAGAAAAAGATAATGGAGCATGAAAAACTTATTTTCTATTTCTTTTACTCAAGAGGAATAGTCCTTGTGCGAAAATTAATGTCAATACTTCAAATCCAGAAGTAAGAAATTCTGGAGGAGGATAGTCTAATGAAATATCATACTTTGATTCCATTTCTTTTGTTTATCCCTCTTCAGGATCAACAGTTGAAGCTTTTTCGAAGTACTCCCAAGTCATAATCTCGTCATTCGCTTCTACATGCTTTTTAATTGTGATCTTTGTTTCAATAGTGGTTAATGGAACTACAATGAGAGCGAGACATTAGGTAAACAAATCATTGATTTTTTCCTCCCTGAAGAACAGAGAATGATTACTGAAAGCGAATATGAGAAATGACCGAAATTTTATTTTGAGATCCCTTTGAAATAAACCGATCAATCTCAATAAATTAATGTTTAGTCGATTTTTTTTCCAAATGCGGACAAATTCCCTAGAATGCCTTTTATACCTGAAAAGATATTTATACCAAGTTAGAGTGTGTAAAAGGCCTAAATTCCTGTGTGTGAATTGCATCTTATGAACTGGGGAATATTGTAGTGAAAAAGTCCCTGAGAATAATAACAATTCTCTTCTTGACAACTTTATCTATTAATATTGTAATCACATCGGAATTATTGGATTTTGAAGAAATATTCATATCAGATATGAAAATAAATACGTTAGGGAGATTGAGTCAAACAAGATTGGGAAAGAGAGTAAATCACGAGGCTTTAGATAATATAAGATCACTCTTTCTAAATACTAATGAGAAGTCTTCTATTAGTTATAAAAAGACAGAAACAGGTTCTATGTGGACTGACGTAAGGTTTCAATTTCGGAAATCAATTACTGTTCACACTTCAAAGGGATACGAAAATTTAACATCCTTTCCTGTCTTGATAGATTTGTATGATACCGATTTAAAGAATGTAGCTCAAGCAAATGGGAATGACATAATTTTCACAGATTTTTTAGGCAATAAACTAGACTATGAAATCGAATATTTTAATCGTGACTATAATTCAACCCACTCTCACTTAATCACGTGGGTTAAAATGAATCTTTCAAGCACTCACAAGACTATCATTTCAATGTATTATGGAAATCCTTACATTGAGAACCAAGAAACTCCTGAAGATGTCTGGGATGAAAATTTTGTAAGTGTCTGGCATTTCTCAGAAACTTCAGGAATACGTTACGATTCAACCAGAAATCATATAGATGGTAGCCCCCAGGATTATGATAATGATGAAGCAACAATTGGCCAAATAGATGGTGCTGATGAATTCGACGCTATAGATGACTATATTGATACTTATAAATATCCCTTTGAACTAGGATTGGATGGGAGAAGACCAAAAACGATTAGTATGTGGATTAACACCAAGGATTTCGATGAAGGAGGGATCTTTGAGTTCGGGCAACACGCGTCTATGAAATATCTGGCACTTCAAACTGGTTCATTACCCAACAGCTGGAGTACAGATTGGGGAGGTTTTAGTAGCGATTTTGCGATTACATCTCTCAATCAATGGGTTTACTTTGTTATAACTTATGAAGACCCAATAATTAAAATTTATAGCAAAAGCATTGCAACTAAAAGTGCTGAAGTTCAAATTAGTCGTTCTATTAATCTTAATATCGGTAATAAAGTGACTCTGAAGTTTGGTATGGTTAGGGGGAATTATTTTAATGGTACTATTGATGAAGTCCGTGTCTCAAGTGTTGCACGTTCTGCTGCATGGATTGAAACCGAGTTTTATAATCAATATGATCCTAATAGCTTCTATTCGATCGGACCTCAAGAAATGGACAAAAATCCACCCCAAATTAATGATTTAGGAGTTGAGGACAAAGGTGACGGGAAACCCATATTCTATGCAAATGTCACAGATGACTTAACTCCAATTACAAAAGTATTGATTGAAATCAATGGTTCTGTATATGATATGGAGGAAAATACAAGTGGATTGTGGATCTATCAATGTCCCTGGGTAAACTTTGGTGATTATTGTGAGTATCAAGTAGTAAATGCTTCAGATGCACATGGAAATTGGATAGTATCGAAGAGTAATATGAAGTATAACATATTTAATAAAGATACTCTACCTCCTGATGTTCTTCAATGGGAATATTATCTTGATATCCACACTTTCAAAGCAAATGTGACAGATCCTTGGGGAGAAATAGACACAGTTATCGTGAATGTTACATCCTATAACTTAGTTGCCACAATGGTTCCCATTGCAATTGTTAGAAACAAAATTTTTATTTATAAGAATGATACTCTCGAGATCCCTAATGGTCCCATGGAATTTCAGATATTTATTAATGATACAAGTGGCAATGAATATCGATCTCCTTTACATTCAGGTTATGTGTCAATAAATCATGCTCCCTTTGTAAAGAATATCATTATTAATCCCCTAAAATTATTTAGTTGCTCAATAATTGAGCTTTTTTACGATTATTATGATGAAGACGGCCATCCAGAATCAGGAACCGAAATCAAGTGGTATAGGAATAATGGAACGGGATTTGTTCTCCAAAATGATTATAATAATGAAACAATGATCCCTTCCTCAGCTCTTGTAAAAAATGATCTATGGTATGTAACAATTAGACCAAAAGATGGAGTTCTATTTGGTAAGATGATAAATTCTTCAGAATTAATTGGTCCAGTGGTAGTACTTAATTCTCCTCCAATGATAACCATCCTTAAAGATCAACATCCTGAATTTATTATTGAAGATCAAGATATAATCCTTGAAAGAAGTTATTATCGGTTTATTGATAATGATGGTGATCGTGATCAATCAGTCATTTGGTGGTTTAAAGATGGAGATTTACAACCTGAATATACCAATCAAACACAAATCTCTGCAAATATTACTCAACCAGGTGAAAGCTGGTATTATCTCATTAAACCATATGATGGATTAGATCAAGGGATGGATCAAACTTCCTCAATCATGGTCATAGAGAGTAGACCAAGGATTAATAAGCATAATATTATCCCAGAAAATGATACGGAAGGCCATTATTCTCTGGAGATCAATACAACCGATCCACGAAACGAGATCAAATATATTCAATATGTGATTATCTCCAACAAAAGTAATCCACAAATAAAGGGCGTTGTGACTTCTCCTAAAGATGGTACAGAAGATATCTGGGTATTTGATTTTCACCTAACTGATTATACTTATCTGAATGCAGAAATTACTGTCCAAATTAAAGTAGTTACTGAGTTATTGAATTATTCACAAAAAGAAACCATTACAAAATCATTTACACTTATCTTCATTGCTGAAGATACTGTTCCTCCGCGTGTTAACAACGCTTTTTATGTTCTTAATGATAAGTTAAAGCCATTTAGTCTAATTTTTTATGCTGAAGTTGAAGAATATGGCTCAGGTATTGATGAAATAACACTTTATTATTATTTTGAAGAAGTATATTATGGAGAGAATAGAGGAGGAATTGGTTCCTCTTTCTTTCAAGAGAAAAAAGTTCACTGGTTTCAAATGGGAATGGAATTTCTTAATAAATCTGGGAATACTGCTATTTATTCTGTTACTGTTCCATTTTCTTTGAATGGTACAAGCTGGAATGTGATTTACCGCATTTCTACAATTGACAAAGATGGGAATAAAAATGAGAATGCTTTTCAGATTGACCCCCAACAAGCAGAACGGAATCCAATACTTTATTATACTCCAGAGGGGGTTATGCCTTCTTCCATTGTTTTATTTCTCATCTTTTTAATTATTATTTCATTAACTATTGCTAGTGTTGTTGTTTCTCTTATTTATATAAAGAGAAGTGACCTTAAACCTGAATTAATTGGCCTTGATAGGAATTTGGTGATGGAGAACATCAACCAAGTTAGTAATGTTGAACTATTAGCCCTTCTTAATAAACATACTCTCGGGATTGTAACAGCAACTTTTGATGAAAGTATGGGACCAATACCAATAATGATTACTCCTAAATCATTAGAAAAGGATTCAAATGTATTATATAAGATTGCTTTTCGTTCTTTTAGTAATTGTGAATTTGTTGCTAATCTAAACAGCATAAATCAAGCTGTATTTAATTTCACTCTCTATGAAAAAACCATAATCAAAGTTCTTGCATTTACTTTTGCGTTAGATCGTCCTCGGTTTCGTGGAAGACAGGAAAATATAACCTTGAGTATCTTGATTTATCCTACATACTTTTCTATTGTCGATCAATTCACTGATATAATCCTTGAACGAATTAAGATAATCCATGAACTCTTAGACTCTAGACCAGAAGATAAAAAGACAATTTTCCTAAAAATAATTGAACTTCGCGAAATGATTTCAAAAATAATCGAATCTTTTTCAAGACTTTATAGAAATAACAAAGATTCTCAAGTATGAAGGACACATTAGTATTCTCTCTCTAAATCAACAACATTAAGAAAAGCTCTTTCACCACGATTGAATCGTAAAATGTTTTCAATTACTTCATTCCATCTTTCTAGATCGTCAAAGGGGGATGCAGCACGATGTGGAGATAGAACAACATTTTCTAGAGCATGAAAAGGAAGGTTATAGGGAAATTTACGTCCTTGAGTATCAGGGTTAGGAGTATAGTTATACCACACGTCAATAGCTGCCCCTGCTATCTTTTTTTCTTGTAATGCGTGAAATAAACTTGTCTCATCGATAACAGAACCTCGACTCACGTTTACTACTAATCCCTTAGCTCCTAAGCTCCTTAATTCATCCTGTCTAATCATGCCAATAGTATGATTGGTTTCAGGAACAGCGACAATCAGAATGTCCACCTCCTCCAAAAAGCTTTGTAGCTTATCAGGTAGATATTTCTTTGCAGGTGTTGGCATTTTCTCTTCTTTTTCAGGCCAATGACGCCGTAGAATGGAAAATTTGACATCGAATCCCTGTAGAAACCGATGAACCTTTTTATTAATCGCTCCATAACCTAATAATCCGATTCTTCGGTATCTTAAGGGAAGAGATGCAGCATTAGCATCTCTTTTCCTCCATAATCCCAATTTCATCCAGTTGTGATGTGGGATTATCTTATTCATTAATGCTAGAAGCATTGCAACAACATGTTGTGCCGTAAAATAACTATTTCCATGCCCATTTATCAACAGAACCTCACGAGTCTGATTAAGTTTTCGAAAGAATTCAATATGATGTTTAATACCTACTCCAGGATTGATATAAAGTTGCATTTTTGTAGCAGCAAGCTTTACCTGATCAGGTACCCTCCATCCAACCATAATGTCAGCTTTCGGTGCTAATTTTAGAAGAGCTTCTTCCGATACTTCTTCAGGAAAGAGTAACTCAAGTTTAGGGATATTGTCAAGCTGTTGTTTTAAATAAGTCTTAAGACGGTCATTCACTTCCCATGTGAATAATACAACACTATCTAAGTGCCTAGTTGACAAGTAATTTTCCCCTAGAGTTTTTTAGTCGATTTTATATCCGGTTCTTTCCCATGCTTCACGTATAATTGGATTCTTCTTAAGATAGGCATCTACAAGCTCTTTTGGTACAGAGTTTAAGGGACACGAGAAGTTAACACATGTGGGACATATTTTTTTACTTAAGAAAACGAAGAAATAACCACCTCCTACTGTACTGAGAACAGTCAAGATACATAGGATAAGAATGATCAAAGTGATCTCCAGCATGTCATTCCATAACTGATAGAGTCCCCAAAGCTCAGCTACGACTGGAAATGAACCAAAAAATAATGCCCCACCAAGAAATCCTAGTTTCTCAAATATATTCATAGGTTCAGGATGATAGTTCCATAATTTTATTGTTCCATGATTCGCCAAACAGTGTAGAATCCTTCCTTCTTCTGCATAATATGGACAATGACTACAAAGAACACGAATTTCAAAGAATCCAAAGAAGAAAATCCAGAAGGCACCGTAGATTATTATTGGTAACCAGCTAACAAACAATCCAACTAGGATTAGACCCAATCCTCCTGATATCATTGCTAATGACCCCCCCTTATAAAAACGTAAAAGCAATGAACGACTCCATTTACAATCCAGTTCCCCCTTTATCGTGCAATTCATGCATTCAGCTGTTTTATCCCAAGTACACGTAATTTCTGGGCTAAGTTTTCGGCTCATGATTTTATTCTCCACTTAAATTTTGTTTGTCATAGACGCGTGTGGGAAAAAGAATTATAATAATAGCACATGATCACTCAGATTTTAATGCTTCTGTCTGGATTAAAAGTATAATTTACATTGCTTATTGCTTTTAACGATTATTTGGACACTCAGGAGGGGGTCTCAAAGAATTCATCTAATTTCTTTGGTGACCTATCTTCAGCAACAGCTCTTCTCCATTTTTTCGATAAACTTACTGCTTGTTTTGAAGTCCTTCTCCCTTGGATTATCTGGGATTGCGCAAAGCATTCCCATAATTTGTGATAGTTTTTTTCATTCAAATCAGTTAGCAGTGGATTAAGTGGAAGTTGTTCTTCTAACTCCTTCAATACTTCTTCTAAAGGTATATTAGGAACTACAAGAGTTGAATCTTGATTAATGGTGAAAACACCTCTATTTGATTCAAATAAAATAATGAGACGAGGGAATCGCTTCTGGAAGAATTTAAGCAATACTTCTTCATTATAATGTTTCATTTTATCTGATTTTGCAAATAGTATACCGTGTGGGGAGACAGATAAGCGTAAAAAAGCTTTATGTGCATGAAGGTCACTATCAACTTCTTGACTCATTGTAATAGCTTTTTCAGCCAAATCGTTTCCTTTATTTTCAAGTATTTCTTTTGGAATACGTTTTATTTGGTTCAGAAAGTCTATTGTGACGTCTTTATGTCTTGACAAAGATTCAAGAACCTGCTTCTTCTCAATTTTTCGAAACATCTAATTTCACTTGGATTACTTACCCAAAAAATTCCTTTATTCTCGATTGTCTACGACCATTGACAATTAGAAATGATTTAGCTCTTTTGATCACTACTCCTAATCTCTGGAGATCATTATAGTGTTGAATTTTCTTGTTTACTTTTCTCAAATTGATAATTCTTCTTGCAGAAGTTTCTCCAATACCAGGTACTCGTAATAACTCATTATACGAGGTCTCATTCACATCTAAAGGGAAAATATCATCTTTCAGTGCAAGAGAGACTTTAGGATCAATATTTGAAGGAATCATCCCATTATCATCCATGATAGAGAATATACCGTCAATTTTATAGTTGTATCGTCGATACAACCAATCTACTCTGTAGAGGAAATTTTCTCTTTTTCTTGAACGCTTTTCTGAGACTTTTGTGTTTTCCAATGGTGTTCCTTTGATTGGTGTAAATGCTGAAAAATACCCACGTTTCAAATCAAAATTGGTATATTCCCAATGAAGTCTTTCTACAATTTCATAATCAGATTCTCCCGTTGTGCCAATGACAAACTGTGTTGTTTGACCTGCTGGAACTAATCCCTCTTTGATAAAATTGTGAATGAATTTTTGGCATTTAATGATATCTGTCTCGTAATTTTTCGTACTGGAAACTTCTGAAAGACGGGAAGCACTCGGTAACTCCACATTGAGACTCACACGATCAGCTAGCTCCATCAATTGCTTAATATGTTCTTTATTTGTCCCAGGTAGTACCTTAATATGCATATATCCCTGGAAATTATATTTGTTACGTAATAACATCAGTGCTTCAATCATTCTTTCAACAGTATCAGTCGCGCTTCTCCACACTCCAGAAGATAAAAAGAGGCCTTCAACATAGTTTCTAACATAGAGGCCCATAAAAGCCCGAGCTAATTCAACAGGTTCAAACATAACCTTAGTCTTGGCATTACCACTATTATTTACACAATATTTACAATCATAGATACAATGGTTAGTCATTAATACTTTAAAAAGGCTAATACATCGGCCATCTGGGGCAAAAGCATGGCAGATACCGATTTTATCAGGGTTACCTACTCTTCTGGTTCCAGAAACATCTCTTGGTGAAGCCATTGAGGCGCACACATCAAACTTGCTGGCATCCCCTAATATTTCTATCTTTCTTTCCAAAGAACCCATTGAATGCAGCCTCACCATCCAATCGTGTCAAAGACCATTGTCTTGAGAACTAGGAGTTGGGTGCCTTTTGGTTTTCAAAAGACTTTGTAAGGGGCCAATCAAACAAATTTCCATATTGTTCTGTACGTAGGGTTTATTCTGGGTTGTATTGCATAGTTCCTTTTCTTTTATATCTTGAGAACGAGTTTAAGCAATTTTCCATCGTCAATGGGTGTTAGCAAAATGATCTCACATGCTAAGACAAAAATAATTTTGATTATTCGTAGCTAGAGGTTATATTCCGCCGCGTGCGACGTCATTTGCAAAATAATAGGCAAAACCATAGATAACTATTGTACTGTTTGATAGGAATGAACCTAGAGATATATAGGGATTACTATTGATGAAACCAATGAATTGAAGGACAATCATAATAAGCATTACGCCTACAGTCAATAATAAAGTATCACGTCTTGCAATTGGTTTTCGATCAGCCCAAATCAAAAGAAAAGTCCAACCCAACATCAATCCAGATACTCCAACTAGTGTAAAGTAGCCAAAGTCACTAATAGGACTCGGAAATCCCATGTCCGCAAAAATCTTTTCTTTAGAAAACAACATATAGAATAATGGGACAACTCCCCATATTGCGTCAAGAATTGCACCTAACCAGTATGCGAATCGAACAAACCCAAATTTTTTCTTTTCAGAAATTTGAATCATTCATTCTTCCACCAGAGTAGATTTCGAGAAATTTCTCATTAATGGAAAGATAAATTCATTATGTTTTAAATGGCGTGTTCCCAGAACCATCCTTAAGGAAAAGAATGGCGTGTGACATAAGTAGAATATTGAGAACATAAGTGATATCAATCAATTGGTTCAATTTAATGTGAATTTGACCAAACCTTGCGTTACCAATTAGAGTATCGGAGAATACAAACAAAAGTGAAGCAGCAATAATCATCCACCGAAATGCCTTCGAACGTTGATCATAACCTAATCCAAACCAAGAAATGCATGCCATTGTACCGATAGCAATCACATACGGTACCACCACAAGGGATTCTGTACCGTTATAGATTAATGTGAAATAGATCAATGGGATGGCTATCACCCAGAATACTAAAGACAGGATGAAGCTGTGACGTAGTTTTGAATTAGCTAAAAATACGGATGGTCTAAAAGATACAATACCAGAGAATGAAATAATTAAACATATCTGCATGATTAAATACACTAACATTCCAATAATGAAGTTATATGCAATCGTAACAGTTGCAATCAGTCCAATAACCATAGCTACAACTATCCAGTTCAAGAAACGTGACGAGTTTAGACGTTGGTTTTCCACTGGATTTGTGATTTGAATGATTTGATTAAAACGCGTGGGATTAATAGAGTAGAACCTAATGACGACAGTCGACACCATTATCAAGAAGCTAGCGAGCCAAGTGACCTCAACAATTTTTGATCCTTGGATCTGGACTATTAATTCTGAAATCAAGATGGTTAAAAAGCCCGTACTTCCCAATATCATTGGTAGGATGAACCTTTTTGAACGTTGACTTATCATTGCTCTCTACGTTCCTTATTCTTTTAGCTCAACTCTGTAATCTTCTCTTATAGGATAGAACACATCAATAATATAACAATCGGTTATTGCTCTACCATGATGTTTGAGATTAGAAGGAATAACCGCCACTTCTCCTGATTTTAATCTTTTTGTTACTCGTTCCATTGTTAGCTCCAATTCTCCACTGATAATATTTGTTACCTGTTCGTGAGGATGATTATGTTCAGATAATTCTGATCCAGCAGTAATCGACCAGTGAACTATTGTGACATTTGCTGAGTGAATAAATTTCCCTTTAAATCCAGGTATAACTTCTCGTTCGATAATATCCTGAAGGTTGATAAAAGACATGATATCTCATCTCTACTGTGATTCTTTTAATATAATTGATCTTAATTGCTTTTATTGGTACGAATTTGTAATTTTTTCTTTGGAAATAATATGTACCATCTAGTCCATATCCGTTTTTTTGCACTTTGCAGAACAAAGTCTCTTTCGTATTTATTAAGATAGAAATTTGGTCTAAGATTGACTATCAAAAGAAAAAATTAAAAAAAGATGGGTAATAAATGATTGATCTAGCTATAGAAACAAGTAATTTAACAAAAATCTATGATCAAATAGTGGTTGTAGATCATATTGAGATTTATGTAAAACGAGGCGAACTTGTTAGCATTTTAGGTCCAAACGGTGCTGGAAAAACAACACTAATCAAGATCCTAACTACGGTACTCAAGCCTGATGAGGGTACAGCCTTAATCAATGGAATAGATGTTCTAAAGGAAGCCTCAGCTATTAAATCTATTATAGGTACTGTTCCTCAAGATTATGTTTTTTATGAGGAGCTTAGTGCAGAGGAAAATCTGATATTTTTTGGATCTATGCATGGTTTTCCAAAGAAAGAATTAGAACTAGAAGCAAAAAAAATCCTCAAAAGGTTGGGTTTGGCTAATCGAAAGGATAAAACGAGAAATTTTTCAGGTGGAATGAAACGTCGCCTAAACATTGCGATTGCTCTTATTATGAAACCTGATATATTATTTCTTGATGAACCTAGCGCAGGTTTAGACCCTCAGGCTAAGCATGTTGTCTGGGATTATATAAAAGAGTTAAAAAAGGGCGGTAAAACCATTATTTTAACTACACATGATATGTATGAGGCGGAAATGCTCAGTGATCGTGTGCTAATTGTAAACAATGGTAAAATTCTTGCTGAAGGCGCTCCAGAAACACTGAAAGAAAAATATAGTCAAAGAAACATTTTAGAAGTCGTTTTCAAGCAAAATGATAAAGCCAACGAATTTAAGAGTGTAATAGAGCCAAATTCTTTCATAAAACAGGTATTAATAGAGGATGACAAAAAAGTGAACGTATATTTTGACGGTGGAATTATTAGTTTCATCAAAATTTTACAAGAGAAAGCAATCAAGGACGTAACTGAACTCGAAAGCATGAGTTTACGACAAACTACTTTAGAAGACGTATTTTTACATTTGACTGGACGGAGGTTAAGATCATGAGTTTTAGTCAACAGATTCACATAATTAATACAATAGCTATAAAGAATCTCAGGATTAAACTGAGGAATTATCAGACATTTCTTTATTCATTTGGATTTCCATTGCTATTCACAGTCTTATTTTATTTCATATTTAAACCAATAACCGTGGCATCTGGTGGAATAACCGTTTTTGACTTAGCTGTCTCGGGTATGCTCATCTATTCTGCTTCTTTTGGCACAATAAATGCAGCAACTTCACTTACAGCTGAAAAAGAACGCTTGACCTTAACCAGGCTTGATACAACACCAGTAGGTCGTGCTAAAATCTTCATTGGAACTCTCTTAAGTGAATCTTTTTTCTTAATCATCCAACTAATTTTGATGTTTTGCATTAGTTACGGTTTACTTGGGGCACATTGGTATGATAAAAATCTCTACCTTCTCCTTCTTGGCTTTTTCATTATCTATATTTTTGGTATTTCAACCCTTGGAATAGGAATAATCATCTCAGCTAATGCTAAATCCGCAAATGCGGCTGTTGGCTTCTCCATGATGTATGTTATGCCTATACTTTTTCTTAGTGGATCGATGATTCCCTTTGAAAACCCCATTGTTTATTTATGCCCCCCATTCTGGGCGAATCAGTTATATCAGCAAGTAGTAATCCTAGGTGATGATATCTGGAGTGATACTTTACGATTGAATGCTCAAAACATTATCAATGCTAAATTTAGTACCTTGCCTCTTTGGGGATCCTTCATTGTCATTCTCATCATTCTATTTGTTACTACTTTTATTGGAATCAAATTATTCCAGAGAAAAACATTGAACCAATGAATTATTCCCCCTCTATTTTTTATTAGAAAATTTTTAAAATCGATAAGTTTTCCAAAGAAAATACTTAGGAGTTATTAGGATTGGATGAAAAAGATGTTTGGGATGCTACTCAATTAATGCAAATATCAGCTGATTTATCTGTATATCGTCAAACTCTTGCTTATGCTTTAGGTAATCTTGTTATTATGACGATCATCAGCAGCAGTTTAATTATCGTACAATCATTATTTGACTTACTCTGGATCTTCTTATTTTTTTGGGCTATTATTTCAATTTTTGCTATTATGGTTCATATCTATGTATTTAGATATGTTTTTAGAAGAATTAGATTGGGTCTATGGGTAATCGCGTATCCTGCAATAATTATTATTGGTTATATTATTAATTTCATCTTTGATAATCCAATTTCAGCATATTTTCTTTGGTTTCCCCTGCTAGGAATTAGTAGTTTTATTGTAGGAATAACTGCGGAGCAATATCATTATTCTAAGAGTATGCTATTTGCTAGACCTATCTTATTACTTGGCATGGTTTTATTGATTTCCTCACCCATAATATATTTATTTTTCATTTTGTTACCAGGTGAACCAAACATCTTCCTTACTCCAGGTTTTGCTTTAATCTTAACTTCTCTGAGCACCTCTTATTCAATGTACCAAGCTGAGAAGAAGGTCGTAAGTAAGTGACTCGTTGGGTTAATCATTTTAAGGAAATTGATCCTGTACTATTTAATGTCAAGCGTTTACTCATTATAAGTCTACTTGTTGCGATTGGCCCTTTAACTCAAGGGGATCTCCAAAAAAAATGTCAATTAACATGGGGAGCATTAACAGCTCATGTCAAGCAATTACAAAAAGCAAAATATATAGAGCAAAGGCACGTTATAACCATCAAAGGTCCGAGAGTTCTAGTAGATGCAACTCAAAAAGGAATAGAAGTTTATTATGAAACATTAACTCAATTAAAGGAATTTATTAAAGGAGTTCCAAATAATTAAGGAAAAATAAGATTAACCCTGCTTTTTCAGCTTCCCCAGACATCCATAAGTAATATCATTGATATTAATTTGCCTGATTTTAGTAATGAGAAAGTATTCCTTTTAGTTCCGTCAAGTTAACATATAATGAATTTTGTCGGAAGCATTGAACCATTCCTGGACTCTCTTTTCTTTTTCTTTAACCAATTTTGTTGTGGTGGTTCCACCATGATATGTGACAATTTTTCTTGAGATGTGTCAGTTTCGAACAACTTCTTGACTTATCAGGCTCCCTTCTCATGAAAGCCTTGAGCTTGAATAATCATTTCAAACCAAGATATGGATTCAATTTGTGACAGATGGAAAATCATGAGTTATAATGGCATTATGACAACAGAAATAGAAAGATTGAATGAAAAAAAGGAATTAAAAGAACTCCGAAGGCTGTTAAGCTTGAATGGGGATATTTCTGAAAGGGTTGTAATGGTCACTTGGAGCGCTCTAAGAAAAATGCAAAGGGAACTAGATCTTCCGTCGTTATCCCCAATTAAACAGCACTACTACTTCTATCGGAAGTTAGAGGAGATTCGTCGTGCATTGAATCTTTCAATGAACTTCACACAGTTGAACCAACTATATATTGAGATCACTACTCTCCGTGATCTTCTTGGATTACCTGAAATAACACCCATATCTGAAATTATTACTTTAGTTCGAAGAGAATCTCTAGAACTTTTTGCTTCTTTAGACAATAGAGCAGACTCACTCCTTTTTCGAATTCTCTTATTAAAATCAACGTCAGGTGAAGAGGATTCAATAGGAACCTCAGAGCGGCTGAGATTAAAGCATGAGTTAGATTGCACTCTTTTCGAAATCTTGAAAGCCTATGGCCCTCTTTCCCGTCCTGAACTAGTACAATTAACTGATGTCGCCCGTAGCACAATATATGATAGTTTGACACGATTAATTACAAAAGGATTTGTTATCCAGTATTCAAAAAAGAGAAATCCTGTGGGGCGTCCCATAACTCTATTTGACGTTAAAATATAAGGATTTGGATAGTTTTATTAGCAATCTTCAGATGTTTAACCAAATCTGGCAATATAGCTAACAAGCAATTCCCCACGCTACTTTTATGATATTAATCATTTTCTAGAAGATGAAGATCCTTATTGTGATACTTTTACCCAAATAGGTCCGATATATGAATGCCTGCCATTTTCTCCAACAACACGAATTAAATAAAAATCCATTCCATTGGTGGTGAGCTCCTCTGGGTTATCTACTGGATTATCACTATATTTATTGATAAAATAATCGTCACCAATCTTTATGCAGCTTTCTTTACCAAATGAAACACCAGTAATTGGATTTGAATCAGTATAATTTAATACTGCAATTGGACTATTAATAGGAATTTAAGTTAATGATTCCCCATTTTTAATAATCTCTGCTACTTGAGAACTTGAGGAGTTTAAAGCGTATAGAGAATTCTAGTAAAATACACAGTTCTATAAAATTATATTGTTCAATTCTTCTTTAATTCTCCTGAAGATCGTTAAACCAACGTGTAATTGCTCTATAATAGTTAAAAAGCATGTTTTTACCTAAGGAACGATAAAATCGTATTATTAACCAAATCAGGGGCTTCGTTGTGAATCCAATGCCCATATTCGGGGTGATAAACTATCTTAAACGAACCCTCTATATGCTCTTCCAATCCATATGTTAACGATTTATCTAACGCAACATCATTTTCCCCCCAAATTACAAGTGTTGGGCATTTTATCTTTGGAAATCTTTGAATAAATCCATCTTGATGTTCTTTCTTTATAGAAAGTATTTGTGTTATGTTCCAGTTCGCACGATAATAGTTGATACTAGCTGCTAATGCTCCTGGTTGGGACCAAGCCTCGATGTACTTTGACATATCATCTTCTTTAAATGCTTGTTTAGTGCTAATAGAACCAAGTAACATTCTTTGAAGAACTTCATAATTATTTCTGCTTAGTATCTCTTCAGGAATCGTCGGGATTTGGAAAAAAAAGACATACCAACTCTTTTGGAGTTGCTGAAATCGCATTGACCAGAAGGCTTCTAAAAGAGGCACAGGATGAGGGCAATTAATGATAACAAGGTTAGATACTTTCTCAGGAGCCATCATTGCAAGGTTCCACGCTATAAAGCCACCCCAATCATGACCTATAATCACCGCTTTTGTTTCTCCTAAAGTTTCGATAAGACCGTAGATATCTTCAACAAGAAGAGAAGTTGAATAATTATCCACATCTTCGGGTTTACTACTCTTGTTATATCCCCGTAAATCTGGAGCTACCACTCTGAAGTCTCTTGATAATGCAGGGATCTGTTGTCTCCACGAATACCAAAAATCAGGAAAACCATGAAGTAAAATTACTAAATCTCCAGAACCCTCTTCAACATAATGGATTTCTATATCACCTACATTTATGTATTCATGTTTCCAATTTTCTTTAATTTTCTATACCTCCAGAATCATGGAACGTTTGTTTGAATGTGGGCATCTAAACCATTTTAAACAAAAAACGTTACTTTTTAAATATTTCGATTAAAACATTTTTTAACAACAAGTTTGTTGTTCATCCAATTCATCATCAGGTTCAGGAATCACTGGAGGAGGTACAAATTTCATTCCTATAGAATATATAACCATGAGTATCACTCCGACAATGCAGGTACCCAACCCAGTAAATAACAATGTGAATATTCCCTCTATATCAGGATTTGGTACCCCAACGATTGTAAATAAACTTAGTGTTCCTATTAAGATAAGGAAGGCTCCACAAAAGATAACTAATAAACTTATTAGTCCCAAAATTAACATAAATCGTCCTTCTTTATTCGTATATCTCCAACCTAAGACAAACCACGATTCACTACTCATTTTACCACCTTTAATAGTCCAAGACCCTTTTTTTATTGATATAATTAAGTAAAACCAAAAAAAACTGTTAATACTATTTGTTTGTGAAACAGATAAGAATTAACCAAGGTTTCAATAAGATTCATTTTTTTCAGAAACAGAGTCTTATAAACTTAAGGTTATTTCGCTTTATTATAATAGACAACCAACGCAATTTATGCATTCAAAACTAATATATCAAAATGTCTCATTTTTAAATTAGAAGCAGATAGAATTAACAGAATAAACAAAGGTTTGAAAAATGCCTAAAATTGTAGTTGTAGATGATGCTGGAGACGAATTTTCCGAACTGACTGTTCCTATTCCCTTTTATATTCGCGTTGAATTGGCAGAGGTGTCTAAACGATACAGAATCCGTTTAATCGATGATTCGGGGAAAGTGAGAGGTCAGTACTTAGGAACAACCGAACATAAGCGCGTAGAATTACATGTACCCTTGATTAAACTTCCAAAACCTGGGAATCTTCGCATATTAGCCGAAGAATCGGTAGATGGGAAAACTTATGCTCAAGAACATATTATCTCCATAAAGTATCTTACTTATGTATCAGAATCAAATAGCGAAGAAAGGTGAAATATTGACTGAAACAAAAAAGTATGTGATGTCGGGTAAGGATAAACTTATCGCAGCTTATATACTAATAGGCTTTCTCATTCAATTCTTCATGTTATTCTTCTTTTGTAACTGGGCTAATCTTGATATAGTTATGTATCTTGGATTTCTATGTTTGGCAATTTCAGCGATTTTAATTCTCCTGTCCTATATTCTCAAGAAAGAAGGTGAAATGGAAGAAGAAAAGGGATTTGTAACAACTAAATTAGTAGACACTGGAATATATGGAGTTGTTCGTCATCCAATTTATCTCAGTCTTGCATATTTGTTTATTGGATTTGCATTAATTTCCCAACACCCCCTAAGCCTATTTTTGGGATTTACAATGGTACTGTTATGTTATTATTATATGATAGAAGAGGAAAAGTTGACAATAGAGAAATTTGGGGAGGAATATTTGCATTATATGAATAAAGTGCCGCGATCAAATCTATTACTAGGTATATGGCGAGTTTTTAAGAGATAGAGTACGTAGAGTAATTTAAGTAGATCATAAGCGTCTTTCAAATTCTCATTAAGCTTTTAACAATGATGGGTGGAATAATTGTCTCTGAAAGCGATTCTTTTTGATCTTGATGGCACTCTTGTTGATACTCTAGGTTTAATAGCGCAAGAGTTCATTGAAAGACCAACTCGTAGGAATGCGAAAAGGTACCTTAAACGTCTGGGAAGCTTTTACAACGTTAAAAGAAATGATGCTTGGTATAAACATTCATGGTTCAGTTTTCAACTTTTCAGAGGAATATAAGCAGATGTTAGAATATCGTGGATAAGGTTTTTACATGGCATAGGACGGGTGATATGGCAGTTCTTGAAGTGGGATCAAGAACTTTAAGTAGGGTTTAAAATCTGCCACCACCTCAAATCCTTGTCAATCAAATTATGCTTATTCTTTAAATTAAGTCGCCTTATATTATCCGAAAATAATATTTACTAGTGCCTCCATTAATACCGAGTATATAGAGCAATTTTCTGCTTATATAATGTCAATGGAGAAGTATGACCATTAAATACTGACGATCCTCAGAAGATTACACCAAGAAACAACCTGAGGGCATCAAATCGACAAATGTCGTATGATATTGGTCACGAAAAAAAGGTAGGTGCTACAACCTAGGTACATAAATAGAAATTCGCAAAAATAGTAATAAATCCAGAAAAAGGAATAATAGTTATCATAAACGGTGCTTTGAATGACGAATAATGAAGAAAAATTTCCTACAGCTACATTTGAAGAAAAATTTAAGATGTTGGCGGTGATGTCTGATACGGATCGAGAGAGAGCAGCTGAAAATGTATTGTATATCTGTAAAGATTATTGTGGTAAATGCCCTACTAATCAAGGAACAGGAGAATCTAATCTTGCGTTTTGTACCTTAGGGAAAAGTACGATTATACAGGAGCACAAAGGCTGTTTATGTGGACAATGTCCTATAACAAAAACTATGTCTCTCCGCTGGGAATATTATTGCACTCAAGGTAAGGCATTGGAACTCTCCGAGGCCAAACGTCGCTGAATTTGAGAATTATGAACAGATAACTAGTGAAAGATTGTATGAAATTTTTTACAGTGGTATCAAGAAATCAGCAAAGTTTCCACCTCATTAATGATATATTGGATTTTTTACTTAAATTCAATCAATGATAAAGTGTCATGAAACTCTGGTGTTTCATGGCGTTGTTCTACACTCACCACCCGATAATCTATCCCTCTTTTTCTTTGAATTAATCCCGCTGAACGAGCTCCAATAAATCTGGAACGAACAGAGACAGCAGATCCAATCCATAAAAATACTTTTTTTAAAGCATCATTTATGAGGATGTAGATTTCATTATCTTGTAAAGATTCCGAATAACAAGACAATAATTGCAATTCCTCAGAATTAGGTTTCAGTCGAAAAAAATGAATATCACATGTTTCAATTTCTTTCTGTTGGTTAAACTTCTCACGTTCACTTGATTTGCAGATGGGAATATTTTGAAACAAGTATATTTCCTCTATTTCCTAGAAATTCAGAGACTACTTATTCTAAAGATGAATGTCCAATATTTATATAAAATCAAAACATCAATGAAATACAAATGATGATATTAAGAAATAACACATTAAAATAATATGATATAAAAAAGGTAATAAAAAGAGTCCATTGGGAAAAAGGATTACAAATTAAAGAAAATTTCAGTGTTTTTCTGTCAAATCTACTTCCGATATTTCTCCTATCCATAGAACTATTTTTTTTCGTTCTTAACATCGAATCTCACGCTTTGATTGAATCAGCTTATCATTGTAAGACATACAAACGATTTGTATGTTCTCCTAGCTAAGAACTAATAGTAGTGAAACTAATAGCCAATTATCTATATTTTGGGGAAGATCTGAGTAAAATCTAATAATATGAATTATTTCTTTTGTCTACATTTTTTAAGGGATAAATTCAGTCTTCTCAATATAAAGGTGCAAGGTTAGTAAGTCCAATCTTCTGAATATAGTTGAAGAGGAACATTTTATGGAAAAAGTAATAAATGTGCTTCATGTTGACGATGAACCAAGCTTTCTGTATTTAACAAAAAAGTATATGAGTATGATAGCGGATAATGAGCTACATGTTCATCCTCTTTCTGAATCATTGGAGGTTTTTAAACAATTAGAAGAGAAAAACTTTGATGTTATAGTTACAGATTATCAAATGCCTGGTATGGACGGCTTGGAACTATTAAGCAAATTAAGGGATCAAAAGATTGACATTCCAGTCATTATTTTTACCGGTCGAGGCCGAGAAAAAGTTGCAATCAATGCATTAAACCTCGGAGCAAACTATTATATTGAGAAAAGTTACGATACTGAGAGTCAATTTGGGGAGCTCCGTCATGTTATTAAGCAAGTAGTCAAACACAAGCGAATGGAAAAGGCCTTAATTGAAAGCGAGGAAAGATATAGGATCATCTTTGATGAATCACCAGTTAGCCTGTGGGAGGAAGATTTCTCGGATGTCAAACGTTATTTCGACCAACTAAAAACCCAGGGTATTAGCGATTTACACCAATATCTTGACAATCATCCCCATGAAGTAGAAAAGCTTTCACAAATGGTCAAGATAGTAAATGTTAACTACACTACATTGAAATTGTACAAAGCGAAAAATATAACGGAGTTTTTTGAAGGTTTGGATTCTTTTTTCGATGAAGAAGCGACAGCTTTATTCAAGGAGGAGCTGGTCGCACTTTTTAATGGTAAAACTACATATCAAAATGAATTTCCAGGATATAAACTTACAGGAGAAAAAATAGATTGCATTGTAAGATTATCTGTGGTTTCTGGTCACGAAGAAACTCTGGAAAAAATCATTGTTTCAGTAATTGACATTACAAGGTTAAAGCAAGTTGAGAAGAAACTCAGAAGGCAAAAGGAAGAATTAAGTGAATTTGCACATTTTATTGCTCATGATTTAAGTAACTGCTTAACCAGTATTGAAGGCTATACTCAATTACTTGATCTTGAATATGATGAGACTCACATCATTAGCAAACAAATCGAGTATATGAAGAGTTTATTGACACGTTCTCTCACTTTAGCGGATGCAGGATTAGCTATTAAAAAAGATAAAAATGTAGATTTAAACTTTCTGATTGAAAGTGTTGCCGAATCTATTATTCCTAAGAATATCGCCTTTACTCATGATAAATTGCCAACAATTCTATGTGATCAAGAAAGACTAGCTCAGGTCTTTAAGAACTTGTTTGAGAATGCTTTAATTCACGGCAAGCCCCATAAAATCATGATAAAGCTGGAGGAAGGTGAAAAATTCTTGAAAATTCTTATCATCAATGATGGGATCCCAATTCCACCTGAAATTCAAAAACGAATCTTTAATTATGGTTTTACAACCCAAAAGGAAAGTATGGGCCTTGGTCTTTCAATTGTGAGAAAAATAATCGAAGCTCATGGTTGGTATATTACTGTTCAATCAGATAAAAAAAGTACATTCTTTGAAATATTCATTCCTGTTCAGGAATCCGCCTAACCCGATTGTATATGTAACTAGCGACATCTTGGGCAATATTTTTCATTATTTTGGTTATTCTGTATTAAACGAATTTTGAATTCTTTCCCACAAGCGAAACATTGCCTAATGAGGATCGGACTAGTCATATAATTTACCGAACATTTCTTAGAACAGAGCTTTTGGGTCTTTCGCTTTATACGAAAGTTTTTCCCACAATAAAGACAAATTCTGCTATATTGGGGATTACATTGACGTTTGGAGTGATAATAACGTATTTTTGTATTCTCATCTGAAGAGTGAATTTCTTTAGTGTAAACCCAATAAGGTTTTGTTATCCTTTTTCCACATTTGTGGCATACAAAGGTTTCTTTAATGAGTTGATTATATTCTTCGACCTTTTGAATGTACTTCAAACGATCTTTTAGCCATTGTTGCTGAACCTTAATTTCTTTTACAGGTGTTTTAGTCTTACCATTATACTCAAATTGTTTGAAATTAGACATAAGGACTATTCCTATCAATCTTTGCTCTTATTAAGATACTTCAAGTGTTCGGGATGCTAATAATGTCACTTTTGCAAACAGTAATTGTCTATGAATAAAAATAGCATTCAGGCTTATAAATCATATGATAATAATAGCATTATCGAACATTTTAACCTTTCAAGACATTTATTTCGAGATCTTCTTAAGTATTTAAAGTGAGAAGGGTCTTTCCAATGAGGAAAAACCGATTGTATTTATTATAAGAATGCTTCTACAATACTTAAAGGTATGGTGAAAGTAAATTGGATCTTTTACTTATCATAGGACTGATAATATTGGGATTAGCCGTAGGACTCATTATTAGTCTTATTGGAGTAAGTGGATCAGTTTTTGTTATTCCTATTCTTATCTTGTTTTATTCAACACCTATCTATTCTGCAATCGGCACAAGCCTTTTTATTGATATGATTGGCGCGTCAGTTGTTGCACTATCTTTTTTTCGTAAAAAAACAGTTGATTTAACCGCAAGTCTTTTATTAATTCTCAGTGCTCTAGTGGGCTCTCAACTAGGAGTTCTCATCGCTGTAAAGACTAATGAGGCTTCCTTGAGCTCCTCGGTCTGTATTATTTTTATCGCCATCGGCGTTGTAATACTATTTAGAGCTATTAGAAAGATTAAGAATGAAGAAACAGCAATAGAATCACAATGTATCAATTTTAAATCAGAAAGACAAAAAAGGGTAATTATATCAATGATTGGATTGGTTATTGGTTTGATGAGTGGTATATTTGGAGCAGGAGGAGGAATGATGATTGTTTTCGTTTTATTAATTATTTTTCAGTACCCTCCTCACACAGCTATTGGAACAGCTACTGCAATTATGGCGATTATTGCTCTATCTGGAGTAATTGGTTATTCAATTCAGGGTCACATAAATCTGGAATATGGGATTATAGTTAGTCTCGGCGCGATTCTTGGTGGTGGTTTTGGTTCCATATTTATTTCTCATAAATTAGATGAGAATAGTCTAATGATTGCCATGGGATTAATTTTCATTTCAGTAGGTATTACAACATTATTCCTACTCACATTTCTGTAACTAGAAGCAATTAGTAGTGTTAGTAACCCTTTTTGTGAGTAGGGTTCATTATTTCAAGAAAAATGAAAATAAGGCAGTTAAATTTCATTTTAATTTGATCTCATAAAGGTTACAAGACCAACAAGATCTCTAACACAATAAAAGGTATAAGGAAATATTGAATGACGACTTATTCTTTTATGATTGTGCCTTACAAATAGTTAAAAGATGATTCATAAGAAATTTTTTTGTTCTCTTCCCTGGATGTTATATTTGCTTTTACTCTCGAGGATTATCCGATTAGTTTAAGAATGACAAGGTAGATTGAACGAAATGCGTACCGATCGAATTAAATTAACGAGTCCTGAGGCTTTTATGACCGCTTTTAATAAGTACGAGTTGAATAAAAAATCAAAAAATAAATCTAATGATGAGGACAAGTATCTATCGTCATAAATTCTTGCCTTCTTGGTATCCAACGCCAATACGCTCGCCAATCTTGTAATATCGATTATCTAATCCGTAAATTATAGGATCTAGGTTTTTTATATCTACAATCCTCGGACGGTCTTCCTTCTTAATGACAAATTCTTCATTGACATAAGCTTGTGTGACATCTCCTATAAAGATATGCCTATGTTGAATCGAGAACTCTTTTATGACTTTGCATTCCAAATTCACTGGACATTCCCGAATCATAGGAGCTGTTTCTAATTCCCCAAAAAAAATATTGAACAGTTGAGATTTATCGACATCATGTCCAGAAACAATTCCACAATAATCAGTCTTTGAAAGAAGTTTAGTGGAGGGAAAATTAATGCTGAATGTTTCATGTTCAAGAATCCCTATATTTGTATAGTGATCTTGACCAGAAGAGATGAAGACAATAGGAGGTTTTATCCCCATTATTCCAACATCTCCCAATGTTTCAAAATTCGGTTTACCACGAACAAGTGCCCCAGCTAGGATTATGGGGATGGGGAATACAAGTGGTACTTTTCCAAATTTTACCTTATTAATTGAGTTCATTTTGAGTCACTTGGGTCAATTGATTGTTGAGGGAAAGCTTTAATCTGCTCTGTAATCCAATTTTTCAGTGGTTCCTGAATTGGAACTTTATCTAACCATTCTACTTCTTCATACCGAGCTGTTATCAGTTCATTAATGTTTTGAGGACGACATTCCTTCGGACTTTCATGGTACAAATGAAGTGGATAATTATAACTAAATGGAAGTTCCTGGAGTTCCTTTCTTTTCATAGTCGAAAGAATAACACCAGCTAAAATTGCTTGATGCATGAATATACTATAGCGTTCATCTTTTTGATAAAATTGCTCAAATGATGGGTCACAATATGATTCTTTGAAACATTCCCACCAAGATTGAAGTAAACCTTTCTCAGGCCTCACAATCAGAAATCCTGCATTAAAGTAAGGGCGAAGAATGTTACGATCAACATGGGTTTTCATTGGAAAGATCATTTCTTCGCTTACATTACATTTACGATAGATTAAATCCCAAAATGGATCAATTGACTCTGTATAAATGGATCCAACTAAAGTGTGGTGAACTGGCCGATATCCTAAGTTTTTCTTTTTCTCCAGTAGAAAATGTTTTGGTGTGTTAATTATCAGTGTATCAGGAAGAAGCCAGGCAAGAAGCTCAGTTTTATCCTTTACAAATAACTCAGCTGTAGCTGTGGCATGAACATAGGTTGTAAAAGGAAACTTTCTTAATTCAGGATTGATTGAAAACGGAATAATCTTAACATCCAATGATAAGAACCGTTCTTTTATTTTCTGGGGGATTCTATTTTCTGATCTCGGAATAAACACCCATATGGGAGAATCAGATAAGAGTCCAGCAAACTGACGAATACTTGCTACTAAAATTTGAGTTTTAACATCTAAAACATTGGAAACACAAGCAAAACCTAATCTTTCCATTATGATCAAACCACAGTCTCTTTCTCAATTAATATCTCTTTATAAATTGAAATGTGTTTCTAAGTCTCAAAAATGACAGAAGAGTCTGTAAATGCTTGTCTACACGTTTTTACACTGATTTATATACGAATTATGATTAATGCAAACATAATGAAAACATATTGAATTCTTAATGAGAGATCCTCTCTTAATTGACTAAATTTAAGCTTTTTGAAATATAGATCGATTTGACACATGCATTTGCACCGAAATCACCCCAATCCAAATCAATGCAAATAATATTCCCAGTCTTTGAACCAGTCCTTCTAATTCATATATTCTATACTCAGTAAGACGTATTATCCAGAATGTAAGACCTGTAAGATTAGAAATTATGAACGTTGCTAATGTATATTCTGTGTATTTTTTTCATTTAGGGTCTTTCTTAAGTCTAAAATAGACCGCTATAGGTGCTACAGCTAAATCCATTCCTATAATAAATGCAGAAACTCCATGTAAAATACCTGTTCCACTTTGTATAAATAAATCAGGATTATTAACACAATCTTGATTACAATGAAATATAGCTGCGCTAATTAATCCTAATCCGCCAAGAATGACCATTAAAGGCCCTATTTTGGATCCTTTTCCTTCATTAAGGCTTCTATGGAGACCGATGGCAAAAAATATTATCAATATACCGGTTACAGCAATACGAATGTTGAAAATATCACCTCTAATTCCTTTTACTCCTCCTAAAACACTCATTGTAGTCGTAAAATGATTATAACCTGGCTCAAAATATCCTAAAACTATAACTAGACTGATACTCAATATTGGAGCTATAATTCCTGGAATAGAGAGATAGTAGTTAATTTTCAAGTCATTCATCATTGAGATCTCCTTTGTTGCACTGCATAAACACCATCATTTCCTCTTGATATTACTTTTTAGAAATAAATGAAATTAATATTAGGAAAAAGAGATAATCAACAAGATGATTTGGTGAAATAAGAATGGTTAAGTTTGTAAAGATGACTAAACAGGAATTCAAAGATTATTTAGAAACAGTGATTAAAGACTATAGTAACGTTTCTTCAGCTCCTCAATTTTTTCTATTTACCCCAATCTCCCCCGAATTTTTCAATAGATTGCTGTCTCACCTGAAGAAATAAAAAAATAAGACTAGGGGTCAACCCTCGGTTAATTCCTCTAATCTCTAGAGATAATCTTGAATCCTAAAATAGATGCTAAATCCTTGTTAGATCTTTTGTCAAGATGAGAAAACCACTAAGGATCACTACAAGAGAGACATTAAAAAGAGCGAAGAGAATGCTATACAGCTGGTCAAGATCACCAATCAGCCATGGGCTCCAGAAAAAGGTAATTACACCCAAAAATAGAAAACCAAGGGATAATAGCCAAGGAGAGAGGGAAACCGAGTCTTTTCCAAAGCGAAACCAGATATATGAGAATAATAATACCACTGGAATGAATAAACCATAGAGGAATCCAAAGAGTGTCAATGTAACATTATCTAATATGAATAAGCCAGTGAGAAACCATCCTTCACCTAATAAAAGGATAAAGAGGGCTGGAAGATAAGTGGCTTTTGTATCCTCTAAGAAAAGAGGACTAATACCAATCCATACACCAGAAGTAAAGAAGATCAGAGGTAATAACCAAAAATGAAAAATTAATGGATCGTTTATATCTGTAAAAGGGAAATTAATGACCTTCAGACAAAATCCCATAAAAGAAAAGGCGTACAATAGGAAGGAAACTCCCCAAATGGTTTTGTAGCCATTGGAGAGTAAGTACAAACCGATAACTACTAACAGAAGAAATACACTTAGAGATAAACCTAACTGGATAGTTGAAATATTTAATTCGGGGACAAGAAGTACATCAGGCCGTGCTAATGCAATTGAAGCCATAAGAATGTATATTAGACTAATTAGTGGTACCCAAGGACGAGTACGTCCAAATTCAACTATTTGTTGAAACCATATTGAGGGATAATTTTGTGTCTTCATATTACCAACTCCTGTCTGTGTAATCATACATTATGCCAATTATATAAAGCTATTGATAGCAATAAGTTAAATTAACGAAAAATTTATAATAATTTTGCTATTTTATTTATATAATCATATTGCGATGGGCTTACTTTTGGTGTAAATAAATTGAATGAATTAAATTCTGTAAAAATCGATGCCAAGGATAAAAAAATCATATCTCTTCTAAAAAAGCATCCTAGATGGCCACATCAGAAAATAGCAAAAGATATGCAAGTATCAAGGCAAACCATTCAGAAACGTATTAAATATCTTGAAGATAATGACGTAATCCGCTATTCAGTCTTGACTAACGATTATTTACTTGGGAAAGAGATTACAGCATTTATTTTTCTTGAATATCAAATTCCTAAAGGATTAGCTTATCACGGCATAATTGACGAGGAAATGTTATCTCGAATGGATGAAATAGAAATACTTGAGATTCATCATATTGCGGGGCAAGAAGATGTGATTATTAAGATAAGAACACGAAATATCGCCTCATTTGAGCAAAATTTAATTAAACTCAGTCGCTTAGAAGGCGTGGCTAGAACAAGAAGTATTATCTGTTTGACTTCATTTGAGCGTAATTTTCTCCCTAAAGAGGTAGAAAGTACAATAAAACCTTCTTATTCTTAATTTGATAAAAAATATGTATAATCTT
>JAHQWW010000159.1 GCA_029856365.1 Candidatus Hodarchaeota archaeon | reverse complement strand
CATATTCGTTGACAGGCATAATTTTGCCAGATCCGTGAACAACAATAGCTTTGAGATTTTTTGAACCCCAAACTGCTCCGATACCCCCTCTACCTGCAGTTCTTGTTTCATTTATAACACAAGCAAATTGGACTAAATTTTCTCCTGCTGGGCCTATCGCAGCAATAGAGTGATTAGTATGGATCTCTTTTAGTATTTTAGCTGTTTCGCTTATTGTTTTACCCCACAAACTTGAAGCATCTTGAATAGAAACGTTATCACCATTAATTAAGAGATAAACAGGAGTTTTTGATGAATTTTCAATAATAATCCCATCATAACCAGCACGTTTCAACTCAATTCCTAATCTGCCACCGCAGTGAGTATCATTTAGCGTTTTTTCAGTTAAAGGGCTTTTGAAAATCATACACCATCGAGAAGAAGTTGGAGAAGTAGTTCCTGTCATTGGGCCAGTTAAAAGTGCAATTTTGTTATCAGGACTTAACGGATCAATTCCTGGTTTAAGTTCATCATAAAGGATTTTGACACCATACCCTCTTCCTCCAAGGTATTTTTGAGCATTATCGAGGTCTAATGGTTCCTTTTGGATTTTTCTTGTCTTTAGATTGACTCTCAGGATCTGTTTAGCATAGGTCAGTGTTTTAACCCACCATTAATCTCTTATAATACTTGCATAATTCGATAACAACGACTCATGAAAATCTTGTAATGTTTTATAAAAGAAATTCACTCCTTCTCAAAAATTCAATGGCTTTCTCAAATAATCATTTAATATAATTAGTTGAATTTTCACAAGAAATCATTCTAATACAATGGTAAATCCTTTATTCATTATTCAAAATGAGATTTTCATCATTAAATTGGTGATGAATAATGTTGTACGCGGATTATAATGAAAAATTAGCGAAATTAA
The DNA here is from genome assembly GCA_029856365.1 of Candidatus Hodarchaeota archaeon. Taxonomy (GTDB): domain Archaea; phylum Asgardarchaeota; class Heimdallarchaeia; order Hodarchaeales; family Hodarchaeaceae; genus Hodarchaeum. The sequence goes on along the minus strand of JAHQWW010000159.1, from coordinate 6,221 downwards.
TAGTCGAATACTCTGTAAATGTCCAACCAAACGATCTTGTAATGATCCAAGCTCCTATTAATGCAGAGAATCTTGTGAGAGAAGTTTTCGGGGGAATTCTTCGTGCAGAAGGTCATATTCTAAGAATGAAACTCTCAATCGATGGTCAAGATGAGATGTTTTACAATCTTGCTACTGATGAACAACTGAAATATGTTGACAACCTTGAGTTAGAACACTGGAAAAAAGCAAACGTCCTGATAGCTATCCGCTCTGACTACAATACTCGGGCTTTAACAAATGTTCCCGCAGAGAAAAAAGTAATGGTAAGAGAAGCTAGAAATGAGATTACTAAGATCTATCTTGAAAGAGCTGCTAACAAGGAATTAAGATGGAATTTGTGTCCATATCCTTGTAATGCGTACGCTCAAGAAGCAAATATGGGACGACTAGAATACCTAGAATTTGTATATAAGGCGCTTAATCTGCATCAAGATGATCCTGTAGAGTTTTGGAAACGTGTAGAAGCAAATCAAGATGAAATTGTTAATATTTTAAATAAAGGAAAAGAATTCCGAATCATTGGTGAAGATACCAATTTAACATTAGCGATTGAGAATCGTAAGTGGAAAAATTGTTGTGGTCATGAAAACCTTCCTGATGGTGAAGTCTTTACGGGCCCGCATGAAGATGGTGTAAATGGAAACATAAGATTCACATATCCTGGAATATATGAGGGACAAGAGGTTGAGGACATTCGTTTAATCTTTAAAGAGGGCAAAGTTGTGGATTTTGATGCTAGAAAGGGAAAAAATCTCTTAGAGAAGATGCTTACGATCTCTAATGCGAATACTCTTGGAGAACTCGCCGTAGGTACTAATTTTGGCATAAATAAATTTACTAAGAATATGCTGTTTGACGAAAAAATGGGAGGTACAGTTCACCTCGCCTTGGGATCTGGTTATCCTGAAACTGGTTCAAAAAACCAATCATCCATTCATTGGGATATATTAAAAGACATGAAGGATTCTGAAGCGAAAATTCTTCTTGATGACGAGGTTATTTACCAAGCAGGAAAGTGGGTAATCCCTAAATAGTTTTTATTATGATAAATGAATAATCTTGCCACTTTGAAGAGATTTAAGGGCGGCACAAGCCACACGAAGAGCCGAGAGTCCATCTTCAATAGGTATTGGAATCAAAGTATCGTTCAATATTGCTTTAGCAAAAGCACTAACTTGTTCCACAAAAAATGGAAATTGATCAATTTCTTCAAAAGTTGGTTCGATTCCATCTAATTCTGTATTTTTGATTGAAGGCTGTCTGGAGGGATCAATTCTGATTGTGCCATCTTCCCCATAAATCATCATACCAGTATTACTACCTACTTGATCTGTGAGATCTGGTTCAGACCATGATGCTTCAATGGTTACAAGAACTCCGGATTTTGATCGAAGATTAATCACGACTGTGTCCCAAGTTTCTATTTCAGGATAAACACGATTTGAACCAATAGCATAGACACTTTTAATTGGATCATCAGACCCTAGAAACCATTGTACTAAATCAATATCATGAATTGCCAAGTCTACCACTATCCCACCACTTTTTGATTCATCCCAAAACCAATTGGAAGAGGGAGGACCCCGACTCCGACGATGAGCATGGATGGATACAAGAGGCCCAATTTCACCCTTATCAATCACTTTTTTTGCCGCAGAATAATGTGGTATAAACCTACAGATCATTGCAACCATTAATTTGACATTTTTTTCTTGTAATACCCCACTTATTTCCGTAAAATCATCGGGGTGTAATAATAGGGGCTTCTCACAAAGAATATGTTTCCCTGCATTTGCTGCAGCAATGATATAGTCCTTATGGACAAAAGTAGGAACACAAATAGATACTGCGTGTAATTCAGGATCTTCTAGGGCTTTCTGATAGTCCTCATAAATGTTAGTTATCCCAAAGAATAAAGCTGCTCCTTGGAGTGCTAATGGGTTTCTGGTGGCAATTGAATGTAGCTCTGTCCAAGAGCTGCCTGAATACGCTGCTGCATGTACTTGGCCGATTCCTCCCAATCCAAGTACACCAACTTTAAGAGGATTTGTAACCTTTGGAATATCATTAACAAGTTCATGGATTTTGGGTGTTGTACCTGTAGAAAGCATCGTTCCTATAATTCTACTCTCAATTCCTAGATCAGAGCTCAAAATTGTCTCCATCTCTTGAAGAAATTTCGCAGCTACCAATGATATTTCAATGTAGGACAATTGATGCCAATTGGGAAAACCAATAATATTTTCAGCAATTTCATCAGTTTTTGGGCATTGCGGATCAGTATAATAAATTTCATTTTCAAAGAAGGGGCAAGTAAATGGGCATTTACGTTCTCCATATCCTTTTCTTTCTCGGAAAAGAGTAGAAGTATAAAGACCCGCGGGATAAATCAGCTGAGTGATCTGAAAGTCACGATTTAACCGTTTAGCTAACTCTTTCCCAGTCATACCAATTACTGATGGATCGATCTTAATGGCGTAAGCATGAAAAACATGTTTTCCGAAATCAGGTGATTGAGGTAATACCACACCTGGGATATCCTTTAATAGTGAATTCAAGTATAGAGAGTTCTTAATTCGCCCCTCATTCATCTTATCAAGTTTTTTTAACTGCTCTATGCCTATTGCTGCTTGGATGGTCGTCATTCGATAGTTAAATCCTAATCTCTCATAAGTGTACCAGGATGGTTCCCCATGATGTCTAATCAATCGACATTGCGCTGCAAATTCCTCATCATCTGTAATTATAATACCACCCTCTCCTGTCATCATATTTTTTGACTCAAAAAAACTGAAGCATCCTGCTTTTCCGAGAGTTCCCACTTTTTTTCCTTTGTATTCAGACCCATGAGCCTGACATGCATCTTCAATTACTATTAGATTATGTCTTTGAGCAACTTCGATAATTGGATCCATATCTGCAGGGTAACCAAAAAGATGGACAGGAATAATAGCTTTAGTTCGATCCGTTAATTTATGTGCCAAATCAGTAGGATCCATACAAAAAGAAATAGGATCAATATCTACAAACACAGGAATGGCGTTTTGGTGTAATACTGCAGTTGCTGTGGCAACGAAGGTATACGGAGGGATTAAAACCTCATCTCCGGCTCCAACCCCAGCAGCGGCCAAAGCCACATGTAATGCAGCCGTTCCAGAACTAACAGCAATAGCATACCTACTATTCATATAGCTGGCAAAAACTCTTTCAAATTCTTCAATCTCTGCACCACTCATGAATGTTAATCGTTTATTACGCATAACTCTCTTAACAGCAAGGATTTCTTCCCGTTCTACTTTACGATCCATCGGGAATAGATCTTGAGGTTTGATTTTACGTGTCATAGACCTAACCAACTCTTTTTATACATCAACCTGTTATTAATTTATTACCAGTGATAATTCAGCTTTCTTAAGGCAAAATTAGTCAATTAATTACTTTAGCTTTAAACAATTCAATCACTAATCAAAATTACGATTTTGATCTCAAAATGATTTTATTCTTGATAGCTAATAATTGTAAATAGCTCAATATGAGATGTGCCTCTTATGCGACGTAATCAGCCGAAAGTTTATATAGTATCATTAGATGGAATAACATAAGCCCAACTTCTAAAATGAAAGAGTAATTGTGCGAATGGAACAATTTGAGTCTCAAAAGTCAGTAGAGATCGAAAATTAGAACATGTAGGATAATTTTGCTTTTTTGTAAGGATTTGGGTTCTATTCGTTGTTAGATGTGTATAAAATGTCCTATAATTTTGAATCACAAAATGAGACGCATGATGTCCAGATTGTTGACGTCAAGCCTCTCGATAAAAGATTAAATGTCGTTTTTCAGGTCACCGATATTGGTGAAGAACGAGAAATTAGTAAAAGATCAGGTGAAACTCATCGGGTGTGTGACTTCACAGTCGCTGACAAGACCGCTTCTATAACCTTAACATTATGGAACGAAGATATTGATGCACTCGAAGTTGGAAAAGTCTATAAACTCAGTAACGGCTTTGCTAATGTCTTTCAGAATTCTCTACGATTATCAAAGGGAAAATTTGGCTCCATTGCTGAAGATTCAACAGTCTTTGAAAAAATTAACGAAGATAACAATAGATCTTCTGAACATGTAGAAGATCCTCGCAGAAGAACTTATAGACAACGAGGAAGCTATGGTAGCCGAGGTGGTTATGGTGGTGGAGGAAGATCATCTGGTTATGGTGATCGTCGTTCTCGAAGTGATGATCGGGACTCCCGATCACGTTGGTAACAACATCTTTTTTTAGGAAAAACAGTGAATAGCCATATCTAAATTACTCACTTGTCTGTCAATCATAACTCGTGGATTCACACGAGTGCAATTCTTTTTTTCTTTATCAGTCTTTATTCCTGGAATGAGTTAACGATAACCATCGCAATTGAGGGAATTGTAATTTGTGGGTGTGATTGCTAAACTACAATACTACAGATTCTCATAGTATTGCTTAGCAGCTGCTAAAACTTTACTAGTGTCTACTTTTACTCTTTTTTGAGCCCAAAAGATATCAATTGCAGCTACAAAAGCAGCCAAGGCGAAGAAAAGCAATGTAAATGGTGCTAATTCACCATTTAGTAGATCAACAAGCATTTTGGAACATAGAATCATAAAGGAATACCCAAAAGAAATGAAAATGTAACTCATTGTATCGATATATAACCAATTCTTTATCCAATTAACACCTGCGAACTCAATATAGGCTCCAACAAAACAAGCAATGAACATGAGTCCTAAGCTGTTTGAGGTAAGAAAAGCAACAAAGGTAAAGATCGCTCGGGCAAATAAAAAATATTGATTTTTACGTGTTTCGCCAAATTTCCATTCAAAAAAGAAGGTCGGTAGAATAAATAATACTCCTGGTAGAAAAGCAAACTCAGGAAGAACTAAAACCACTTTCCCAATATTGTAAGTAAAAATAGAGACCATACCCCACGCAAAACCGACATACGCCGAGTAACCATAATCCAGATCCCAAGGATGATATTTCCATTTTTGAGCGTTGACACCCCAGTAATCAGTTAGATATCCAACTATAAGGCCAAAAAAGAAAAAAAACCATTCATCCCACACTGGTTGCGCAATTATACCATAACAAATCATATAAATTAATCCTAGTACTAGACAAATCCAATCATTTTGAGTTTTGTTATTCAACCATAATACAAAAGGAACTCCAGCGAGAAAGAAAATCAGATTAAATAAAGGAATATAAGGAGCGAGTTGAGCAAAAAGAACCATTAAATGATCACTTCAGAAGTAGTAAGGATTTTAATATAGTTTCTGATTATTCTAAAGGCATTCGACCAACTGGATAAATCTATCTAAGATTTTTCGATACCAATATTTTTCGCCAAATTCATGAGATTTATAATGTAAGCTATGCAAAGACATAACCTGTAGTTTATACCTAGGATTTCTTCTTTCATAGGGTAGTTAATTTAAAAGGCTAGTAAAAAGATTGTTTCAGAACTGTTGATCAGGATCTTTCGTTTGGGATGAAAGATATGGCCCGAGTAATCGATGAAAAGGAATTTGCAAATATTATCAAGACAAATACTCAATCGAATTCATCCCGGCCACTGGTAGTGGATTGTTTTACCGATTGGTGTCCTCCTTGTAAAGTAAGTGCCCCTATCTTCGAAAAATTTAGTCAGAAATATACTAATGCTGATTTTGTGAAAATAGATGTTGACAAAAACCAAGGTGTAGCAGCCAAATTACAGGTTTATGGTGTCCCAACTTTTGCAATAATTATAGGTAATAAATTAGTTTCTAAGATTGTGGGTGCAGATATGAGAAAATTGGAGAAAGAAATAATAAAAGCAATTAATGGAAAAGAATGATTTTTTTTCTTTGAGATATCCAATATATTGAATAACATCATCGGTCTCTTGATCTATTTTTAAAATTTCTAAATAAATAGGAAATTATTTCTCTTTAAGATATATCCCAAGTTTCAGAAGGATTGATTAGGCTTAAAATGTTTTTTAAAAATAAGAAACACTTGATTAACTTAAAAATAACATAATTTTACACGAATTAACTGTTTATAAGAAAGAAGAGACATATTTAAGAGATTAGAAACTGAATTTTTTAAAATAAAACTTGTTAACAAAAAAAGAAAAACTACTATAAGGTTTAATGATATA
>JAHQWW010000158.1 GCA_029856365.1 Candidatus Hodarchaeota archaeon | reverse complement strand
TCACATTAAAACATTAGAAATCTTAGATTTTTTGAGAAAAAACAGTATTTTATTGAAAGATTTATTCAAAATCCAAAGCGGGGAAATAAGGCCAGCCGATAGAAAAATTCGACCATATTACTTCAAAAAGATCCCTGGAAATTACACTGATTCTGATTTGGAAATTGTATTAAACGGGAAAAACATCTCCCCATATCTTATAAATCTTAACGAAAGCCGCCAAAAACCTAGATGGTATAAAAGACCTGCGAATAATGAAAAGCGCATTTTTCGAGATTATCATGCATTATATCCCAGAATAGTAATCCAAAGGATCACTGCTCGAGAACAATTACGCCGAGTAGTTGCTGGAAAAATCAATAAAAAGCATCTAAGAACCCATAAGCGAATCTGGGTTGAAAATAATATCAATTATCTACTTCTTGATAAAGATTGGACTTCTAATTGGTTGGTGTCAGCTGATGCATTATTAGGAGTCTTTAATTCTCTTTTAATAAACTGGTATGTACACCAGATAAATTTAACCGCAGCAATCCCACCAACAGATCTGGGTCTCATCCCTCTTCCTCAAAAACAATTTGAAAAACATGACCAATGGCAATTACTCCATCGAAAGGTTTCTATCATCCAGAAACTTCTTCAAGGACACTCTTCATCCTCAGAAAAACTAACCCTTTTGTGTCCTGTCTGTACCTCCACTGGAAAAATAAGCCAACTTCAATCTGAAATAAATGACTTAGTCTTTCACCTTTATGAATTACCTGAAATATATCAAATTGAAATACTGAAACAATTGAGGCAGCATCATCGATATTTTAACCATCATTGATTTGTCTTTGTCTTCTCTTGTGTTATCATTTATTCAATTTTTAATTAGAACCGCAAAAATAATGCTTAATACCATTGTTTTTGGCTTTTTAATAGGATTTAGGAATCTATTAATCTTCTCTTTAATTTTATACCTCAAATTGAAAAGACTAAAGACAGACATTTCACATACCTGTACCTATACAATAGATATTTTCATCAATTCATTTTTCGAACATTGAACAAATTTTTCTTGGGCTTTTCTTTGCTCTTTTACTGATATTGGTGTTTCAAGTTACAGAACCTTAATTTGTTTATTTGTATATATTGAAATTTTAATAAATGATTATTAAATTTAATAACTATTAATTTAGGGAATATCTCACAATGACTACGGATCAAAGACGGTTATATCTTAATAATTGGGCAATTCTCACAACAGAAAACGAAGTGAAATGGTTCTTCGGAGATATCACAGATGAACGTCTCCAACAAACTGTTGATTTTGTGAGAGCGCTTGCCCGACTTGGAACTGAAATTTGGGAACAAGGAGTAGGAATCGTTAGATTACGATACCAAAGACGACATCCTACACATGCAAGGGAAATTATGATTGTGAACTTATCTAGCAAAATAAAAGAATTTAACATAGTAATTTCTGATCCTCTAGTGACTACTCGATTGATGAGTCGAATTGAACTAGAATCAGCTCCTTGGGACGAAATGCGATCCATTTTAGCTGGGGGGGCTTCAGTAATTTATTCACAATTTTATTCTCATCCAGATGAAAGATTAGATGGTCAAGTTGTAGACACCCTCTTTCAAGAAGCTGTGAATGCAGTAACCTACAATAAGCATGTAACTGTTGGTAATGGTCAATGTTCCTTCTCAGCGTTAAGTTTTGAGGAATTATTGTTTTTTCATTATCTATTGAGGAAGTTATTCGAGACCTATTATATGACAATGATTCCTGGGAGTCCGTGGGGAGTCGTTCATTCAAGTGATGGAGTTCCAATCTATTTAGAATATAAACCTCCCTTGGAAGCTGCCCTGATTAGTGGTTTTTCTGCGGTAATTTCTAACTATTGTCACTTGCTTTTTGAAGCCTACCCAGCTCGTCTTGTTTTTGGAGCACATTCAATGCAAGGAATGGATTTCATCACTACAGATGAGAATATTTTTATAATTAACAACCCTAAGAATCTGTTAAAACTACAAAAATTTCAAAGACTATGGAGAAAAATACCTGCAGAGGTTATTCATGACCTCGCACCTGCTATGAAGGATTATTTTTTGGATCTTTCATTACAAGAACATCGAGAGAGATTGAAAAAGTTAGAATTTCACCGTATGATTAATTATTTCACACGAATGGGCATCAGACGAGCAAGAAAATATAAATTACCAAAAAACCTCTTTGAACACTGAATTATTCTTAGAGATTATCCTGACAAGTGAATATGATAAGTGGCTTCAAAGTTAAAATTACGAAATTCATCACATTCGTGTTTAGCTAACTCCCTTTTGTAATTACTGATTGCTCTTGGGATATCAAACGAAAAATATGACTAAAAAATAAGCATTTTAGACCCATGATTTTGCCACATCCTTTAGATTGGAACAGAAACATCAGCAATAAGAGGATGAGTGCAATCCAGCAGCTCATCAATAGAAATGGCGATGAGTTTTGTCGGAGCTCCTCCACCTGCATATACCTGAGTGACTTCCAGACCTAGTTCATCTAAGATAATAGGTAATTCAACGCTAATAGGAGGAACATCCCCCACTTTATACCCTGTAACTTTTTCAACTTGTTCAGGTGAGGCCAACTTAATATCCTTTACATTAAGCAGTCTTTTTAATTTCTTCGTCTTAATTTTGCGATTTCCTTGAAGGAGTACAAGATAAAATTCACTTGTATCAGTAACAACGATGATTGATTTTATTATTTCCTCTGGTTTACATTTTAATGCTTTTAAGCTTTCCTCAACTGTTTTTGTAGAGGTGTTTAGAGAAATTATTTTCGCTGAAAGTCCATTTTCATCGATGTATTGCTGAAGTCGCATTGTTGAACCCTCTATAATAGCTCCATTAACGTATTAATCCTCCAACAGCTGTAATTTGAATATCATTCTCTTTTAACTTATCTAGGAACGGGTTTATCCCAATAGAATCAGAAGCCAGATGCCCTGTTATAATAAGCTGCCCGTGGTCTAATTTTAAAATCTGAAATAAGTCTGTTGGTGCAATGTGAATATAAATGATGGTGTCAACATTATACTGATAATAACATTCAGCTACATCAAAACCTCCATTAGTCAAAGCCCCATGACTAAAAATCCAATTCCCTAACAGATCGTTTTCTTCTCCTTTAGCAATCTCTATTTTAGTTTTAGCTTCCCTGAATTCTGCAAATGAGTCTTCTAAATGAGTTTTGACCTCGTATAGGAGAGGATCTCCTTTTTTTTCCACTAATTCTTCTATAGAAGCAGTTATCAATCTTCGACCCAGCTCATCAGAAGGACAATGAATGTTAAGAAAGGGAATTCCAATTAATCGTGCAAAAGATGGGACAGCATCATAATTTCTAGCATGTGAACCAAATTTAAAACCCAACATTTTTTTATTAATAACCTTCTGGGCTACTTCTTTAGGTACTCCCTTAGATATCATTTGATCCTGATGTCTTTGAAATACTTCAAAGTGGTTTATTAAGCCTACAGGGTGATGGGCTATAACACAATCGAACTCTTGTTCTTTTGCATAAAGGAGTTCTCCCACACCTATATCTATCCCATAAAGAATACTACCAATATTTTCTCCAGGAACATAAACCGCAGAGTCATTGGGTAGTTCAGTCATTTCTACTAAATCAAGCGCAATTTTAATAATATCATCTGTATGCACTTTATAAACCTCAAATAATTTAAAGTATTGTAATTTTTGAACTCTAACCTATTAAAGGTATTTTCAATATTGATCGAATAGTTTTTGTAAGAATCTAAAAGGAAAACACATTATGAATGATGAGCCAATCTGGTATAATAGTTATCCAAAAAACGTTCCCAAGACCTTAGACTATCCGTTGAAGACTCTATCTGAGGTATTAACCGAAAATGCGAAAAATTTCCCCAATAACACTGCATTACTACTTGCAGGTAAACAGTTTCAAACAACGAGAATCAGCTATGAACAACTTAACCAAATGTCAACTAATTTTGCTAAAAATCTCTACAAACTTGGAGTGCAAAAAGGTGATCGTGTTGCTCTTTTCTTACCCAATTTCCCTGAATTTGTTATCGCTTTCTATGGAATACAAAAATTAGGAGCAATTAGTGTACCATTAAACATAATGTTCTCTCAAAAAGAATTAGAGTACCATATAAAGGATTCTGGATCCAAAGTCATTGTAACAATGGATGTGAAGACAGGGGAATATGCATTTCTTGATCTGATCCACGCTGTCACTCAGAAGATAGATCATCTCGAATATGTTGTTGTTGCCTCTATTAAACCGTATATCGGGAAAATAAAGGGAATCCTTGGAGGTATACTTGGGAAAATTGTAAAATTGAATCCTGATGACATTTCTTTCGAGAAAATGGTTCAAGATGATGAAACTGTCTCTTTCCCAAGACTGGACATCGACCCCAAAAATGATGTTGCGATAATTCCTTATACTGGAGGAACAACGGGATTACCAAAGGGCGTTATGCTAACCCACTGGAATTTAATCACTAATTGTTATGCTGGACACCATTGGATGATTCCTATTTACAATGGATTACCAGATAAGGGCAAGTATCGTTTCCTTGCTGCTCTGCCTCTTTTCCACCTATTTGGAGGAGTTTTGGCCATGTTAATCCCAATTTTTTTGGCTGGTGAGATCATTTTAGTACCAAATCCCAGAGAAAGGAAATTTACGGAACTTTTGGAACTAATCGACACTTATAAACCAAATTTTTTACCATTTGTCCCTACTGGATTTATTGCATTACTGAATCATCCTCGGTTTAATGACTACGACTTAAAATCAATTGATTTTTGCTTAACTGGAGCAGCTCCACTCCCAGTTGAAGTAATGAAACAATTTGAACAAGCAAGTGGATCTACTCTCTTAGAGGGATGGGGGTTGACTGAAACATCGCCTATAGCTAGTGCTAACACTCCATCTAATCGGAAAGTTGGGTCAGTAGGTATTCCTTTCATTGATACATATGTGAAAGTCTTTGACTTAGAAGACAAGGATAAAGAGCTAGAAATCGGAGAAAACGGAGAACTTGGTATTAAAGGCCCCCAGGTCATGTTGGGGTATTGGAATAAACCAGAGGAAACAGAAAATGTCATGAATAGTCAAGAGTACTTTATGACTGGCGACATTGGCCATATGGATGAAGAAGGCTTTATATATGTTGAGGATCGGAAGAAAGACATGATCATTGCCTCTGGTTACAAAGTTTTTCCGCGTGAGGTTGAAGAATATTTCTTTGAACATCCACAAATTGAGAATGTAGCTATCATTGGCATTCCCGATGAATATCGAGGCGAAAGACCTAAAGCTTTCATTGTTTTAAAACAGGGATCAACCATTACAAAAGATGAACTCATGGAGTATGCGAAAAAAGGTCTTTCAACGTACAAGGTACCAAAAGAGATTGAAATACGAGATAATCTCCCTTTAAGTGCTGTAGGCAAGGTTTTACGACGAGAGCTAAGAGAAGAAGAGATGAAAAATTAGGAAAAAGAAGGTTTTTACCTAGTATTTCTTTTGCTTTTTGGAGATTGAACAATCTTAATTTGAATTTGAGCGATTTTCGGATTATTCAGATGATTTTTACCATACATACAATATTCAGATAAGAAGCACTGTGTACACTTGGGATCATTTTTTTGGCATAGGTTTTGCCCATGAACTACTACTAAGGCATGGAACCTCCCAAACACTTCAAAGTTCGTTTCAAGCTCTTTATTTATTTCTTGTTGGATATCCTCGTATTTCATCCTCAGATAGATAACATCTCCATGTAGTCGTGCAAAGAAACGCCGTGTGTATGTCCCAACGATCGGAACTGGTTTTTGGAAACAGTATACCAAAATAGAATCAGCTGTTTCCTTCCCAATACCCTTACATGCCAATAAATCTTGTCGAGAAGGGAGGTCATCACGATTAGAATACGTCAAGAAAATCTTGCTTAAGGATTTTAGATATAATGCTTTTTGTGTATAGAAACCTGCAGGTTTGACAAGTTCTTCAAGTTTTTTTAGGTTGATTTTCTGTATTTTTTTGAAAGAGAATATGTTAGCTCTTCTTAAATTGGCTATTGCATTGTTGACATTTCTCCAATTGGTATTTTGTACCAAAACTGTTCCTATTGCTACCTCATAAGTTTCTGATAGACTCTTATTAGCTTTGATCCAAAGATTCCATGTTTCTGCATGGGGATCAAGTCGAGTATAGTGCCGTGTCAGCTGTTCATAAGCTTCAGAGATTAATTTTTTCGACATAATGGACGAAAAACCCTCTGAGTGTACTAATATCAATTTTCTTCAAAAAATATCTATAGTGCATTATTACCTACTAAAAGGCCTACTTCTATTCACCTTGAAAACCAATTTGCATATTAGAAGCGTTAGTTAAAAGATGAATAATATCGGGTTGTAATTAAAAATTGATGATAATTTCGGAAGTATTCTCTAGATTATTTTTTATATTTGGATTACTGAAATATTAGCTTATGTATTTTTAGGAAAGATAGAAGATATTGCCTTAAAAGCTAAATATGGAGATGAATTCTTAGAATATGTAAATAATGTACCTTTTATGTTCCCAACTATAAAATTAAAGAAAAATAACTTTGATCATGAAATTGAAAAAAAATAGACTACTTGATAAGGGCAATTACTTTTATATATTAAAATCTTTACTTATACTTTTTTCACTAATATTACTATTAATAAAAACAACTTTAGCAATATCCGCAAGTGCATCTGAAATTTTATCAATAGAATATCCCATTACTACGATTGGTTCTAATTTCTTTGCCTCTTCAAATCCCCCTATCTGAGTTTGAACAATTTGTACATTCAGGAGGAATGTCAATTCGTGAGTACGCTTTTCAATTTTAGAGACTTCATCAGCAAGTTCTTTACTACTGAACTTAATTGCACTATAGGCTAAATCTATCATTAAATCGATATTTTGTTTCATCTCTCTTAAAATATCTTTTAATGATAAAGGCTTGTATTTAAATTTCTTCTTTTTTTCTGGCATTCTAATTTAAAAACTCTTTTCTCCTTTGATTATTTTAAATAAAAATATAAATAAAAATTATTAGAAGTAATGGTGTTAAAAAATCT
>JAHQWW010000157.1 GCA_029856365.1 Candidatus Hodarchaeota archaeon | reverse complement strand
CCAATACTGAAATATTAGAACCAATTTATAATAAAAAATACACTCACTGTTGTGGTTGGAGTGGAACAGCCCATTGGGCAGATAAAAATATAGCGATCAAAGAAGCTTCAAATAGAATAGATGAATTAAAGGAAACTGGGGCAACAGTTTTCATTTCAGCTTGTCCCGAATGTGAACTAGGTTTAGCTTACGGTGTAAAAGAGAATGACAAAGAAAACATTAAAATAATAGATATATCTGAATTATTAATTAAAGCTTTATAATTTGAAAAATTGAAATTAAACAAATAATTGATAATAATCTTTCTGAAGTGGATGAAATGAGCGATTTAATAATTGTATTTGATGTTGGCACAACAGGGTCAAGAACTATTATTTTTGATATTGATGGGAAAGAGATTGGAAGAGCTTACGAAGAATATCCTCTTGAAAGACAACCAGTTGGTATTTCTGAGCAAGATCCAATGATTTGGTGGAATTCAGTTAAAAATACCTGTAATAGTTCATAGAAATTATGATATCCCAGCATTTATATCAGAGAATACATTAATCATACTTGTTTCTTATTCTGGAAATACTGAAGAAACAATTTCTTGTCTGATCACAGCCTTGGAAAATTCAGCCAAAATAATTGGGATTGGGTCAGGAGGAACTCTAGAGACATTTTGCAGGAAATACAAATTACCTTTCTTCCCAATTCCATCAGGTTATCAACCAAGGGCATCGTTTCCACTCTTATTTTTCCCATTATTAAAGATCCTTGATAGAATGGAATTGTTCTCACTAGACCAGTCTGCAATCGATGAAACACTATCCCTATTTCGTCAGATGAGACAAGAATTTCGCCCTGAAGAACCCACAACATCTAATCAGGCTAAGAAAATTGCTGAAACCCTCCATGGCCGTATTCCAGTCATTTGGTCTCCTTTTAATTGTATTGCCAATCGGATGAAATGTCAACTTAATGAAAATTCAAAGATCCTAGCTTTAGCTGAGGAAATTCCAGAGTTAAATCACAACCACATCGTTGGATGGGAGTCTTGGGAAAAAGAAAATCCGTTCATTCTACTCACGTATCGTTTTCAGGAAGAACATCCTAATGTGAAGTTACGTTTTGATATAACTAAAGAAATTATTAAAGACAAAGTTGAAATTATCGAGATAGTCGCACAAGGAACACATTTATTAAGCCAGTTATTCTCTGCTACTTATTTCGGAGATTATATTTCAATGTACTTAGCCATTTTAAATAATCAAGATCCAAATACTGTAGATAGTATCGTTTATCTTAAAAATCAATTAGAACAGCGTAAACAAACCCAAACTAAATTGATAACTGCTTTACACTCTCTTCCAGAAGCTCAATAATTCGTTTTTTAAGACTGGATTTCGATCAGAAAATAGATTAGGACCCTTTCAAAATGCAAGTTATCTTGTTTTCTCGTTTGGAAGCAATTAATCCAAACTCTAGGTGAAATTGATGGCTATTTATGACGTCATTGTGGTTGGAGCTGGTACTGGTGGTTCAATGACTGCAGCTGCACTTGCTAATAAAGGATTAAAAGTAGCCCTCCTTGATAGACAACCCAAAGAAAAGATTGGAGTCAAAATATGTGGAGATGCTACGAGTGGGGAACATTTTAAACGGATTCAAAAGATTACCAAGATTGAG
Source organism: Candidatus Hodarchaeota archaeon (assembly GCA_029856365.1). GTDB lineage: Archaea > Asgardarchaeota > Heimdallarchaeia > Hodarchaeales > Hodarchaeaceae > Hodarchaeum. The sequence goes on along the minus strand of JAHQWW010000157.1, from coordinate 5,575 downwards.
CCTCCTAGGGGTGATGAAATCAGACAAAAAATCAAAGGGGCATGGCTTTTCTCCCCAGATAGGGAAATAAAACTCGAATTAGTCGAAGAAGGAGGAACAGGAATCATCATTGACCGCTTTAAACTTGGGATGAGGATTTTAAATGATGCAATTGATTTTGGAGCTGAACTTCACGATTCAACGTATGTTAAAGAGCCAATCGTTCACCAAGATCAAGTTACAGGTATTAAATATCGGGGAAAAGATAAGAATATTCAGGAAATGTCTGCAAATGTTGTAGTTGATGCATCAGGCATTGGGGCAATACTTCGTCGAAAACTAGATCCTGAAAAGACTTATATGAACCTTGAACTAGCCCCCAAGGATGTATGTAATTGTTATCGAGAAGTGCGTGATGTGGAAAATGAGATTGAATCACCTGAATTCATTCGTATCTGTTTTGATCAAGAATTATGTCCTGGCGGGTATTTATGGGAATTTCCAAGAGGAACAAATTCAATGAATGCAGGATTAGGCGTGATGTCCTATAACAAAGTCAATGCTCATGTTCAATTCAACAAATATTTAGAAAGAGAAAAAATGTTTTACAATAATTCAAAGCTAATTCACGCGGGTGCTTGGAGAGTACCATTACGGCGGCCCCAGGATAATCTCGTTTGGAACAGTTTTCTTCTTGTTGGTGATGCGGGAACCCAAGTAAAACCCACGGACGGGGGTGGAATAGGTATCTCTGTTAATGCTGCAGCATTGGCTGCTAAAGTAATTGTTAAGGCTTTAGAAATTAATAATGTCTCTATGACTGGTCTTTGGGAATATAATGTCAATTTTATGACAACTATTGCTCCTATAAACGCCCCATTAGCAATTATGAAAGATTTTATAATTCCCTTACCAAGTTCGATCATCAATACTGTTTTTCACAATAAAATCGTAGAAGGAGGAGACTTATTATATGGTAACGCCACTGGAGAAATTTCAGGTGGATTTATCAAAACCCTTCTACGAGCTTATCGTGGGAAGAGAATTCTTCGCACTCTTCTGAAATTCAGATCTGTTTTAAAAAAAATGGATAAAGCAAGAGAACTCTATGTAAATTATCCAAAAACACCTGAGTCGTTTTTAAAATGGCGTGAGAAGATTTTTAAACTGTATGGGGAAGCGAATTAAAAAATCATTTGAAAAAAGATCTTTATCTTGTCACATAAAAAGATCATCTACCACCTTGAGGGCTGGAGGACAAACTCTCATATTACCAATTGCAGTTGAATAAAAATAACCAGCGAAATTCCCGAGAATTTTTGTCGCCCTTTTGTAGATCTGCGCATTTTCAAGTGCGGTTGACGAAATAAGTAATTTAAAAAGATCATTTCCTTTTCCCTCCAATGATTGAAGGTGAAAGCCCATTTTAACTTGGGTATCATTCATTAGAAAGATGAAATACTTATTTCCAAAGAAAGATTCTGGAGGTTTTTCAGTAAACCAATCTTTAGGGATATTAAGTAAATTTAAATATTTAGGATTCCTTGAACTTTCTTCATCGATGAATACTACAGGATTTTCTTTGATATAAGATTCTTTTAATAGGGAGATTCCGATTGCAAGCAGCCCAGAAATCATAGTCTCAGAATAAGGCACAAGGAGCGACCTAACAGCATCTAAACCTTCATTATAGCGTTTTTCTTGAAGGAATTTAATTTCTTTGACTTTTTGATGCTTTGCGGGCGTTTCTAGTAATTTAACTAATCTAGAGGGAACCCGTTCATAAAAATAATGAGCAATAATATTTTCAAAGGCAAAATGAATCCCCCCTGCCTGTTCAAAAATATCAATGGCTTTCTGAAGGGATTGTGCTTTTTTCCGAGATTGTGACGCATTTTTGAAAGTTAAATGTGTATTAAGTCTGTCTATTACATCCTTTGATGACTCAAATTCCCATTTGGACCCTTTTTTATTATATTTAAACCATGGGGGTTCTTTAGAGAGTAATTTACTAACATTTTTTATAAAATCTTGGAATTCCTTAGAAATCTCTTTTATTAGTTTCTCATATTCTTTTGAAAAGTTCTCTTTAATTGAGACAAATTCCTTAGATGTAACCTTCTTTCCAGCTTTGAGGCGTTCCTGAATTTTTTCTAAATCATGGATAAGTTTTCTTTTGATTTTTTCAGATGCTGAATGTTCAAACTCGATTTCTAACTTAAAATAGGCATCATTGTTTTTAGCTTGAATTTTACAAGAATGAATCAAAGAATGAATAGGAATTTTGAACTCATTCTCTAGCTTTTCAATAAATTTCGCCTGGATCCTCTCCAAGTATTCTTGGGGGTGTTCTTCAACATATTGACATACGTCCTCTGTTCCCAACTCTTCTAGTGTAGGTAAAGAACCAATCATTGAGAATTGTTTCCACTTGAAGCTTAAAAGTTCTTTAATAAGTATAATTAAAGTATTCATTTTACGAACGCGATTTGCTAGGAATTTGCAATTATTATCTAAATCATGAAAAAACTTTCCTGCGCGATTTTCTTCCTCTATCAAAAGGTATCCGAATAAAGAAGCTGTAGTACTAATTAATGCCCTTTCTAACATATCTCGAGCAAGTGACGCAGATTCAGGATTTCCAGATAAATCATAAGCTGCACGATCTATCTCTAACGTTGGTAAGGGAGTATCATCATCTAATAATGTAGCTAATTCTTTTTTAAGCTGAGTACCATCCATCTTCTGTAATTCATGTGGAGTTTTTTCAATAAGAAAATTCGTAAAAGCCAAAAAAAAAGGGTGTCTCCTAAAATCATATTCTGCTGCTGCAACTGTAACTAATTCAAATAATTCCTTTGATGATATAATTTCATTGAGAGGTTGATTGGGAAAGGCCAAATCCAGTAATTGTTTTGCAATCACTAAACCCTGTTCCCCAAAGGGATCATCTTCATACCCTTTAATAAATTCCTGAAGGAGTTTACCAGCAATAATACTTTCTATGGAGGCCAATCAAATACAACTCCTTGCAACACCTCTTTAAGAAGAGCTGCTGGACCATGACGTTTTATTTCTTCCGCCATTAGCTTCTTAATCCTTATTCGTAAGTTTGGGATAATTTGATCAATGTTTCGAGCTGTGATGAGAGAAGAAACACTATTTTCTAAAGTTGATCCTAGGGCGATCCACACAGCTGAATCAATGGCATTTTCTATCCTTTCGGGAAATGTTAAATCAGAAAGGTTTAAACCAATTTTTTCAAAAATTTTTCTATCAATCTTGATGATCTGTTCCTCTAAGGTATCAGTTACACAAAAAGGTGTATCTTTCAATTGTTTACGCCAATTGAAAATAGCCTGATAACCTAACTTCACTTGAAACTTATCTGGAAGACTACCTACCAGTAAAATTTCCTCAAAAGCTGGGTTGAATACATAATCTGATAAATATTGTGCCCCTAATCCCCCAGCAAGTACCTTCATTTGCTGACTGATCTGTTGGGGAAAACCTGTTGTACTCCAAACAAAAAATCCAACCATCGCATCTTGTCCAGCCGTTTGAATATAAATACGACCTTCTTTCGCCTGAATATCATTTAAATGCCCCATACCAGTTTCAGATTGAGTGAGAGAATTAATTGCAGAGAGGATTCCACCAAAAAGCAAGCTTTGCTCACTAGAGAAACCGAGCGAGACAGTTGGAATTCCGTGATTGACAATAAAGAATGCCATCTGGGGGCAATAGGGCTTTTTTTTGGCCATAGCTCTGTAACATCCCTAATGGATTAGAATAATCTCCAGTGTTACATAACTTTATTTGCAGAGGAACAGGTCTTGAGGCTATTCAACTGTTTAATTGAAACTGAATTATTGAGATACTATCACTTACTTATTTAAAATATATAATGAAATTCAGAAAGCATTCTAATATAAATTTCTAGATATCTTTTTTGCTATTATACGCAGCTTAAATAGAAGCAAGCGAAGTAGGATGACAAAAAAATGGGAATTCTTTTATCTAAATCCCACTTCATTAAAGATCACAAATGGTTTCTTCTTTCATTGCTGTGTAATTTGATAATACACTTAATTCTGGGATTAATTTATTATAATCCAGTGGATTTCGTACTTCAATTTGAGGCTGCCAAAAAAATTGCACAAGGACAACTTCTTTATCGTGATATTGGGCAATTTATAACTGATGACGTTGAACTTCCAAAACCACAATATCCTCCACTTTATTTATACACTTTAGGATTTGTAATTGCTATAATTGGTGTAGAAAAGTTCACATGGCAAATGGCTAAGTTATTTTTGATAATATTCAATCTGATTGTTGGTTTCCTGGTTTATCAAATTGTATTAGATCACGTTCATTCTCACCCTAAAAGTAATATTCTAGCCTTAGCATCAATGAACTGGTTTTTACTAAATCCTTCAACCTTAGGAGTCATCTTTGGAGGATATCATGAAAATTTTATGCTTTTTTTTGTGTTGTTAGGAATTATCATGTTTAAAAAGACCCACTACTCTCTTGTTGGGGTATGTTTTGGGCTGGCTCTCTTAGTAAAGCCGATTGCATGTATTTATATGTTACCCCTGCTAGTTTGGGGTGTTCAAACACGAAATGTGAAGTCGATAGTAATCTGGATTGGAGCTGGATTCACATTTCTAATTGGGTCACTTCCTTTTTTGCTATTGTCACCCGAGGAATATCTCAATGATGTCTTCCTCATTCATACTCAGCGACCTGATCCAAGTATGTCTTTTTTCACGTATTTTCTTACTGATATCTCAACGACTTTGTTTCCATTCATTATACAACTGGTTATTTTTGGACTATATTTCTTGTTATTCATCAAAAAAATTACAGTGACGAATTCTAAAGAGGTTATTGGAGCAATTCTACCATTCATGACCATTTTTATGGCTTTAAACCGAATTCTTTATCCCCATTATGTCCCATTTTTCTTTCCTTTTTTCACTTTCTCTCTTTTTATTCTTGGCGCTGAGTGTTATGGTTATACCAAATTCGAAAAAATTAATCTATTTCTCGTAGTATTGCTTATTGGTCTTTTCTTGGTTTATTTAGGAAGTATCTCCTGGTCTTTCCTTTGGTCAATTGAAAAGTATGAGACTTATTTGTACAATCCACTTTTCTCTATTTCAGCAATCATATTTATCGTCGGGTTAATTACGATTTCAGTAACTTCTCTTTATTCTCTTTATTATTTAGGTAAAGAAAAAAGCTAAACAAATAATTGGAAGTGTTCTCTTCATTCTTAGATTTTATTCAAAAATATATTACCTAAAAAGGAGAATAACGGAATTAATCCAGCTCTGCTTCAAATTCGCAATATGGATGACCATCTGCTTGGCATTTTGTCTCACGGACAATAAGTTCTTCTTCAACCAATAGAATAAGCCTTCCATTAAGAAAACCAGCCATAAAATCGTCCAGAGTATTTGCTTTAGTTGGTTTTTCAATTCCTGGGAAAAGAGCTGAAAGATCTACCGTGGATAAATCAAGTCCTGATGTTGCCGCACTTTCCCAAATTTTAAAGACCGCAGATTCATCATCAATGACTTCAACT
>JAHQWW010000156.1 GCA_029856365.1 Candidatus Hodarchaeota archaeon | reverse complement strand
GTCAACTCCGAATCCGTTATTCCTTTAATAATGGGTTTCACTTTTTCTTCGATTTCTAAATTTTCTGGTTTGTATTTTCGACCTTCTACATTAAAAAAGAGTGGTTGACTTGTAGGATCAAAGATTAGGGCATAATTACCTTTAGATTCTGCTATAAAAATGAAATATTCGTCATTGCTATGCATATAATGATAATAATTTATTAAAGCACCATTAGGATCAAATAACATGACATTGTCATAACGACTTCCAATTATAGCTGGATTCTTAGCTGGGAATGTGTTCAACCTAATAGATATAGGTCCAGTTTCACTAACAACGATACGTAGGTGAAAGTTAAAGTCTGGATCTACCCAAAAAGTGTTCGTTTCATCATCAGCGATTGCTGCAGCAGTATGATTGACACCTACAAAGTATTCTCCATAAGATTCGGAGGATGTACTATTGAAAATAAGCCAAGTAGTATCGCCATAATTGATTTCTCCTCTATCAGTGACGGGCTCGATGTCAATGGGTACATTGAAAGGGAATTCAACCGAGGCATTTTCAACTGAAAGGACATTGAAATCAGAGATAAGGTCATTATTGTATTTTCGCCAAGAGATGTTGGCAGGTCTAGTAGAATCAATGGTAAAACTTGGATAATCATATGCAGGAACTAAAGCCACAGCTCGCTCTGGTATATCATCTGACAAGTTTACTGTAACAAATTCATCTTCAGCAGCACCAGCTACAGGCTTTAATGCATCAATTATTATCATAAAAGAGAGAAGGCTGATAATAATTATACTAGAAAGAATTTTCTTCATGATATACCCTCACAATAAGTCGATTACTTTTTAACTTTTCAAACAGCTTTATGAACTTATCGAAATAGAAAAAACTAAAACGAAGTAATTTTGAAAAAAGAAGCGTAATCTATTCAATTTGTGAAATAGTCAAAAAAAAGATCTATGAAAATAATCACAAATGAGTTCATCAGGGTTAATGTAAAATCCCTAAGAATCAATTTATGCATGAGTTTGATTCGACAAAACACCATTAAAGATTTAATGATATGATCTCGACATATTAGTATACTAATTTAAGAGGGAAAAATTAATAATACAATACAGGGTATTTCGTTTAAAATTTGGTGCAGCTAATGCTCGAAGATGATGCCGAAATCATGGACCGTTTACAGCAAATTGAACGTATTCTTCGGGAAGTACAAAGTCGGATTCCCGATTTAGAAGGATTAGCAGTAGTTACTAGAGACGGACTTCCTATTGCCAGCGCACTTTACACTAACACTGATGAAGATCGGATTTCTGCTATGACTGCAGCAAGTCTTTCTCTCTCAGAACGTGTAGTACTAGAATTAGAACGGGGTATCATGGAACAATTAATAATAACAGGATCTAACGGATTGGTTATCATTCGTGACGCGGGGGAGCACGCAGTTTTAGTGGGGATTGCAAGAGTAGATGCGAAACTAGGATTAGTCCTACTTGATATGAAAAGAGCTGCCAAGAAGCTTTCTAACATGATTTAATACTCAAAATCATTCTATTTGAAATTAATCTTTTTTCTATATGATAAGGGAGGAGTATTGCTCAAATAGCATGTTCAGAAAAACCTAAATCTACAGCTATCTGAGTAACACAAGCTTCAAGAGTAATTGATGTTGTGTATTCAAATTTTGGAAGATACATCTCCTGTCGTAATAAATGAAGACTATCAGGATTTATTTCCTCTTTTCTCCCTTGTAAAATAATAAATTTATCTGATTCTAGAGCAATAAGTGATTGAGGGAAAGAACAAATACTATATACACTCATTTGACTTGCTTTTGCACTTTTTACAAAATTTAATGTTGATGATGAAGCACCACTACCAGATAACGCTATAAGTAAGTCCCCTTCCCGACGGAAACGCCAATCATTTGGTGATAGGACATTCATCCCCAAAGATTGAAATCTTATAGAACATATTGAAGCAATAATACTATCAATTCCACAACCATACAAGAAAACTTTTGGTTCTGTTTTAATACAGTAATCGCTTAAAGATCTTATGAAATGAATAAGTTTAGAACTCATCTGTAGATCTTTAAATGTGTTTTCTGCTGTTCTAAGGATTTCTGTAGTAGCTTCGTTAAATCCATTAGTGCATGATCCTCTATAGACTCCATTTATGACCCCTAAACCAACAATCATAGTGGTTAGTTCGAATATATTTCCCAAAGGAGACAATGGGGCCTGTTTACTTGTAAATGGATAGATATGATCTTGGGATTGATAGCCCATTGGACTTTGAATTATAGCATCTGACAATTTTGCAGCTTTAGAATCTATCGCTCCCGTGAATGTTAATACTTTACCTTTTTTCCAAACAATTTTCTCCAGTACCGCAGTTGTAAGCTTTGTCCAACCAGATCCTGTAATAGCTATAATAACATCATCTTTCTTAACAGGACGAGTGAGAATCTCACCTAGATAAGATACACGGTTGGAAAAACCGATATTCTTTAAACATTCACCAAAAATCATTCCAATTAGTCTGGATCGTTCAACTCCTATAATATGAATTTGTTTATCCTCGTCCTCAAGAGCTTCTGACAGTGTTTGACAAAAAATAGCGAGATTTTTAGGATCTTGGTTAAGTGCATTGACAGTATGTCTAGCTGTTCGAATCAGTAATTGATAAGCTGATCTAAAAGCGGATATTTCTGTTCCAGAAGTTGGATCCATTCTTCTTCACTTGTAAGTAAATTTTTGCTTTAATATGCTTCGTATTGGATATAAGGTATTGAATCATCAAGCTATACGTTCCAGGAGTACTGATTCAATTATAACTGGTCTTAATTTAGCTATTAAGCCTCTAACCTCATCAAGTGCGGATTCAGAGGAACTATATACTCGAAAAACTACCTCCCCTTTCCGAACGGATTCTTTCTTAGCTAGAATCTCAATTCCAGCACATGGATCCCGAGGGGCACCAGCGGTTCGGGCAATTTCTTTTAAAGCATAAGTTGACCACGTATGAGGCCATCCATCAGATGGAGCTTTATATTCTAATACTGGACGATTTTCTAGTTTTTGAGTGAGGCTTTCGGGAGTCACGCTTGGATCTCCACCTTGAGCTTCAATTATTTCACGCATTTTTGTCAAGGCTTTACCACTACTTAACAATTCAGCTGCATATTGTTTCCCAAAGCCTCTAGGAGTCATACCAGCTAATTCAAAGACTATTCCGGCTAATTCACAACTTTTTTCAACTAATGAAGTTGGTCCTTTTCCTTCTAATGCATCAAGAGCTTCTCTTGCTTCTAACAAAGGACCGATTGTGTGACCAACAGGGACAGCTGCATATGTTAGAGCTGCCTCTGCTTTGATACCCAGGCGATCTGCTAGGTCTACAAACTGTCTAGCTAACACACGCCCCTCCTCCTCTGTAGTTACTTTTTCTGTTCCAATTGGTACGTCTAAAACTAAGAAATCGATCCCCATAGCGATTTTCTTCGCTAATATCCCAGCAAACATAAGGCTTACAGGATCAATTCCCAGTGGAAAAGCTGCGCTTTGAATAATTTTATCGACAACTGGCGCAATACCCATTTCACTCCCAGTAACAATACAACCCTTTGTTTTATTGACAATTTCAATTACTTCATCGGCTTTTATTTCAACAGGGGCAAGAACACCCATCGTATCTGCAGTACCACTTGCAGAGGTAATAGCATGGGTAGAAGTTTTAGGAATTAAAAGACCTGCGGCTGCTAAAATTGGGACAATCAGTAAAGTTATTTTATTACCAGGTACGCCTCCTAAGCTATGTTTAGCAAACGTAGGTACAGTGAAATCGAAAATTCTCCCCGAATCAGCAAAAGATCGTGCCATAGCCTCAATTTCATCTAGTGAATATTGAGTGAAATGTTGTGATAACACGAAAGCAGAACCATGATGACTTGAGATGTTTGATTCCATAAATCCCTGAGTAATCTGATCGATATCCTCTTTATTGAAAATTTTCGTTTTATCTTTGACTTTGTCAATTATAAGCCTATGAGCACTCGTATTATAAGACTGCTTCATGTCTTTTCCCTTTGATTTCATTTCATCACACCATAAAATCCTTTAGGATTAGTTCTTTATGATATTTTTTTTTCCTTTTCAGTATTTTTTAACGTGAATACTGAATATTATCTGTTTGGATATATGTTGGGGTTTAGATGAACATATTCAGACTGTGAGTTTATTATTAAACTATCTCCACATCCATTTAAATGTTTATACACTTAGAAAAAAATAGTTTAACCCTTAAAGTTAAGTAAAACGCTCAATATTATTGAAATGATGGAAAAGTGTTCTTTGGGGAAAAATTATCAAATTTATTTTCCCCTGAATCAAAGGTTTACAGATTTTCAGTGGTTTTCTCGATTAAACTCGACCAATAAGCATACCTTCAATTGTAATTGGATTTAATTTAGCAAATTTTCCTTCAGCTGCAGATAAGCGGGATTCGGATGAGGAATGAATCCGAATAAGTGATTCTCCACGTTTTACAGCATCTTTCTTTTTCATAAAGTATATTCCAGCACCTTTATCTTTAGGACATCCAGCAGTTCGTGCTATTTCTGCAATTTTGACATTATCAATTTCGACTATCCAGCCTGAGCTAGGACTTAAAATTTCACAATAGTGTTCTCCCACTGGAATATCTTCAGGTTTTAAGTTTTTATCACCACTCTGAGACTCAAGAATCTCGAGAAACTTTTCTAAGGCTTCTCCTTTGTAAAGAATTTGCTTAGCTAACTCTCGTCCCTGGCCTCGAAGTGCCTTGCCAGCCATTTCAAGTAAGATTCCTGATAATTCACAAGATTTTTCCACAAGTGAGGATGGTCCTTCTCTGGGATTCATCAATGTATTTAATGCTTCCCGTGCTTCTAATCCTGATCCAACACTATGACCAACTGGGTGTGCTCCAAAAGTAATCCCACTTTCAACTCGTATCCCTAATCGACGGCCAAGTTCAGCAAAATCACGACCAAGTGCTTGTGCTGTGCCAATATCTGCGATTTTCGTCCCATGTCCAGTAGGTAAATCCATCACTAGAAAATGAATACCTGTAGCTAGCTTTTTCGACATAATAGAAGCAAGCATCATTGATGTAGGGTTGACTCCTAAAGGAAATTCAACATCTCTTATTAAAATATCGTCAGCAGGAGCTAAATTGAACCCTCCTCCCCAGACAATCATACCTCGTGTTCTCTGAGAAATTTCTACTAATTCTTCTGCAGTAAATACTACATCACACCCGAATGCTTCCATTGTATCAGCAGTCCCCGAGGGACTGGTTATCGCACGACTACTTGTCTTAGGAATTAATAATCCCGCAGATGCAATGATTGGAACAATCAGAAGGGAAACCTTGTTTCCAGGGACTCCACCTGTAGAATGTTTTCCAAAACAAGTCTCCTGACCAAAATCTATCATCTCCCCTGTTTGAGCCATTGCCCGAGATAGCTCCTCTACCTCGTCCATGTTAAAGGGGTCAAAAACTTGTGAGAGTACAAATGCAGTCTTTTCTAATTGACTAAAACGGTGATGTGCTATATCATTAACTATCATTGAAATTTCATTTTGTTTAAAAGCACGTTTCTGAACCATACGCTTTCTAAGCAACCAATAACTATCTGGTGGTGTTCTACTAAGTGGAAGGACTTGAATTTTATTTCCTTCCTCAATTTCAAGTTCATTCAACATTTCATCTGAAACCCAAATTTCTTCCAGTGGAACGTGATCAGATAATACAATGTGTTCAGTGAAAATAGTGCGCGATTCACTCATTAATTGTACTTGCGGATTTTTAAAAGCCCCTTTGAATAATCCCGCTTCTGGAGAAAGAATGACAGTATTTTTAGGGAAGATCTGAGCTTGTTCTACTATAAATTCACGAACATCAGAAGGCTTTTTTATAGTCGGACGGGACATTTTATGCACTTTCTTGATAGATTTGTCTATATCTCAAACATTAGCTGCCCTCTTACAAAGGCCTAAAAAATTATTTGTAATTTAAGGACAAATAACAGTTAAATCCATTTTAACAAAAATATCTGGCGAAAAAACTTGATGATTGACTTTTCAGACATCACCACATTGCTGTTTGACATTGACAATACCCTTTTATTATTTGATGATCAGGAGTTCATGCGGATCTATGTTAAACTAATTCATAGATACTTTGAAGAAGAAGAACCTAATCTGCTAAAATTCATGGAACTTTTTCTAGCTTCTACAAACAAAATGACTGAGAAAAAACCTCATAAACTTGATAATCTTACAAAATTCGCCGTTGATTTTGAATCGAGAATCGGAGTCTCCCAATCGAAAATTGTTGAACGATTTAGACTTTTTTACCAAACTGATTTTGAACAGGCATGCCATATAATAAATCCCCATCCAATTGCAAAAAATCTACTCACACTAGCTCAAAAGCATTTTTTACTAGTTGCAGCTACTAATCCACTTTTTCCAGCCATAGCAAACGAAAAGCGACTGAATGTTGGAGGATTAGATATTGTTACATGGCATGAAATTACTAGTGCAGATGATTATCATTTTGCTAAGCCTCACGTCGAGTTCTTTGAAGAAATATTAAAGAGAATTAATAGGGAATCCTCTGAATGTTTTATGGTTGGGGACGATCCCATTAATGATATGGTAGCTGGAAAGCTTGGAATTAAGACATTTCTTGTCAAATCAGATATTCGAGCTTTTGCTAGTATAATTAAGACTCATTCTGATTTTGAAAACATAGATTTTCCTTTTGATTATACAGGAACCCTTGAGGATTTTTATAAATCAATGAAACAATTTATTACGACTAAATGAGTCTTTTTTGGTACTTCTAATATTTGTTAATATAATTCTGTTTTTCGTAATATTGTATTTCCCATAATACCCCAAACAAGAAATTAATTCCACTTGAAGTTCCAATTGCTCTAATTTTGCAAATTTCTTGTTCAAAGCGAAACTTGGTTTGATTATCTTTGAGTGGAACCCTTAAAAGGTTAAGGAAAGGAATTATCTCTAAGGGGAAATTTTTTTTCAAAAATTTTCGAAATAATTTCGCTGATTTTGAAGTTGTATATCTCTCGAACGTGAAATTAGAAAGGAAATCGAATTCTTCATGTAAATCGGGTCGAAAACAGTAAATTGCAGCCAATATTCCCAAAAATATGTCGTCGGATTCAGGGGTACTCCCTAATCCATATCCCAGAATGGTGGAAAGATTACTCATTATTTCACATACAGATTTCTCTTTTAGATTTGAAAAATCCGCTCTAAACTCAATTAAAGAATTTTCTATCTTTG
>JAHQWW010000155.1 GCA_029856365.1 Candidatus Hodarchaeota archaeon | reverse complement strand
AGAAGCAATCGCTAATATCAAGTTACGTGAAGGTGCCAGAGAATTAATCTCATTTTTTAAGGAAAAAGGATGTAAACTGATTATATTATCGATGGGTCTCAAAGATATTGTGGAAAAGATAGCTATAGAGTTTGATTTTGATTATTGGATTGGAAACGAATTGATTCGACGAGACAATCGAATAACAGGAGATGTTAAGGTAAAAATTGGATGGAAGGAGAAAGGAAAAATCCTAAGAACAGTACTTCAACGATTTCAGATACATCCACATAATTCGATCGCAATTGGAGATTCAACAGCGGATATTGACATGTTTAAGGTTGCTGGGCTTTCTATCGCGATTGAACCTAGCTCGGAAGTTGTAGCTGCTGCTGCAGATCTTGTTTGTCAAACAAAGAATTTAACAGAAATAATCTCTTTTTTCCAATAATCTGGAGAGTAAAGCAAAGGTTCTTTCAAGCTAGGTTCGTTAAAAGTTTGTTAAAAATTCTTAGTTGAATTTCACGAAAAATAAGCTCATAGCAAAATTCTGGCTTATTAAATAGAGAAAAATATTGACTCTATTGCAAGTAGAAAATATTTATTTCAAAATCTTTTGTATAGATTTCGGAGTGTATTATCACAGTAGAAGATTAATGTATTGACATATTCTTACTGCTTAATTATAATTCCCATAAAAAACTTTTATTTTACTTCCAATAGGTTTACCCCAAGTTCTTAAGAAAATATTTGAAAATCTGGTGATAAGGAGAAGAATGAATGGTTGATAATCAGGTTTTAAGCACTTCTCATTTAGTTGCAATACGATATTTATCAGAACATGACATCCTTAGGATTTTAGATTACGCTACTTTGATTAAACAGCATCCCTCTAATTTTCATGATCGTTTAAAAGGAAAGATTTTAGCTTTAGCTTTTTGGGAACCTAGCACACGAACTCGATTGTCTTTTGAAATTGCTATGTTAAGACTTGGAGGTAGTGTAACTGGTTTTTCAAGCAGTGTGGGAACTTCTCTTGAAAAAGGAGAATCTTTATCTGATACAATTACTATGTTGGCGAATTATGCAGATGGAATTGTTATTCGTCATCCACTGCGAGGTTCAGCGAAGCTCGCAGCAGAAATAGCTCAGAAATTTGGAGTACCAGTCATCTCAGGGGGATCAGGTAGTCAAGAACATCCAACACAGGCACTTCTAGATATTTTTACAATTCGTGAATTTTTTGGCCGCCTCACTGGATTGAATATTGCTCTTATGGGAGATTTACGATACAGCCGAACGATTTCATCATTACTACTCGCTTTAAGCAAGTTTGGTCGAAATACCATAAACCTCATTTCTCATCCTTCTTTACGTTTACAAGAAGAACTGCGATTGGATCTTCAGGAAACTAATTTAGAACTAATTGAAACAGAAGATCTTTCAGATGTAATTAGTGAATTTGATGTTCTTTATGTGACAAGGTTACAAAAAGAGAGATTTCCTGATCCGATGCTATATCAGAAAGTCAAAGGTTCCTTTCAGTTACACCCATCCTTACTCAAATCTGCTAAAGATAGGTCATTGATTTTACATCCTTTACCAAGAGTGGATGAAATTCCTTATGAAATAGATCGATTCCCTCAAGCAAAATACTTTATCCAAGCGAAGAATGGTGTTTACATACGAATGGCAATCTTAGATCATCTATTGGGAGATGAATCTGTTGAATAAGAAAGAAGAAAAGACAGAAAAGGAGCTAATCGTAGCAAAAATCGATAATGGAATAGTTATTGATCATATTACACCGCCAGGACGAGCATTTTATGCTTTGAAAGCTTTAAATATTGATGAAAACTTTCCTCACTCCGTGTTTGTTGCTATTAATCTTCCCTCGCGAAAATTTGGTAGAAAAGACTTATTAAAGATTCGTAACATGAAGAGAGAAGATTTAAATATCGAAAAACTGGGTTTATTAATTTCAGGTAGTAATATCGCATATATTAAGGACTATATGATAATAGAAAAGGAAAAAATAAAGACTCCAAAGAGAATTTCGGGAGTAATAAAATGTCCAGGACTGAATTGCATAACAAGCCGACATGAGGACGTTGACCCTGAATTTATTGTTTTAAATGAGCATCAGCCTATAAGTCTACGATGTGTATATTGTGACGCAATCTTCAATGTCCACGAACATATCTCCTTAATGCTCTGATTATGATTATGAAAATCCTAAAAACCACTATTGGAAATGTTGAAATCCGAAATCCTTTAATTCTAGCTTCTGGTATCTTGGGATCTACTTATTCGAGCCTCAAACGATTATTTCATGAAGGACTCGGAGCTGTTACTACGAAATCAATTGGTTTCAAACCACGAAAAGGATATCCAAACCCATCTGTCCTTTATCTTCCTGAAATTCATTCAATTATCAATGCAGTAGGATTGGCTAATCCAGGTTGTGTAAAATTTGGAAAAGAGCTCCAAAAAATAGATTCTGATGTAAAACTGATTGTTTCGCTTTACGCTTCGTCTCCCGAAGAGTTTGTTTCTGTAATAGATTGCATTAGAAGATATAACAAAAAGACTGAACTTCTTGCTTTTGAATTAAATTTAAGTTGCCCTCATGCAAAAAGATTAGGCATAGCAGTTGGGACTGATCCTGAGATTGTTAGAGAAATAGTTAAAAAGGTTAAAAGAACTTCTAGAATTCCAATATGGGTTAAATTGACTCCCAATATTACTGACATAACGAAAATAGGAGAGGCGGCTGTTTCAGCAGGTGCAAACGCCCTTGTAGCAATCAATACTGTTAAAGCGATGCTTATTGATATAAGAACAAAGAAACCCATTCTAGGAAACATTAGAGGAGGACTTTCCGGGCAAGCTATCAAACCAGTTGGATTGAGAGCTATTTACGATCTTTATGAAACCCTTGGATCAAAAATACCCCTAATAGGCTTAGGAGGGATTTCTAAATGGGAGGATGTAGTAGAATATATCCTAGCAGGGGCATGTGCTGTTGAGATCGGATCTGCATTTACTAATTATTCCTCACCCAACATATTAATCTCGAAATTACTCAAGGGACTAGAATCATATCTTATTCATGAGGAAGTGTCTCTAGAAGAATTAAGAGGGGTAGCTCATGAGTGAAACTTATCATTACAATCTTCCAGTTTGTTTACCAATTTTCAGAAAATACATGGAGAACGAGAAAACAGCGATTCTTTCTTTTCTTCTTCCTGAAGAAAAAAGTATGAAAGTAGTTCCAGGTCAATATTTCATGCTTTGGTTACCTGGGGATGATGAGATTCCTATTGCAGTTAATCACTATCAAAAGAAAACAATCTCCTTTGCTATTTGTGGAGTTGGGCCTACATCAAATGCTATCATCCAAAAAGAAGAAAAGTGCTTGATAGGTTTAAGAGGACCTTTTGGAAATGGATTCAATCTTGATCACAACAAAAACGTTGTAATTATAGCAGGTGGTATAGGAATAGCGCCCTTGCGTTTTTTAGTTCACCAATTGATCAACAATTCCTTTATATCTAGAAAAATTATCCTCATACAAGGAGCTAGAACTAAGACTGAATTATTATTCAGGGAAGAGTTCGAAAAATTACCCATTTCAACTGATTTTTGCACCGAGGATGGATCTTATGGATTTCATGGTCTGATTTCGGAAAAAATAGAAACTACTCTTGATAATCTCTTGGATAAACCATTAAATTGGGAGATTTATACATGTGGGCCAGAATTAATGCTTAAGAAAATTCTTGTAATTGCCCAGGAACATAGTTTAGAAAGAAACCTTCAAATTTGCTTAGCAGATCGTTATATTAGATGTGGTTTTGGGATCTGCGGATCATGTTTCATAGATGATTTAGGACTCAGCATTTGTCAAGATGGCCCAGTATTTCGTGGAGACGTGATAGCTAGAGTTGATGATTTTGGAAAATTTGGTAGGGGAGCAGATGGTTCAAAATATCCCTTTGCCAACATTGGCAAATAAAACACCTCTAGTAACAGTTAATTGGATATCGATACCAACTAGTGATGTAAAATTCATTTTTGATTAATATTGTAACCATTAATCAATATCATCTATATTTTAAAGTATTTTTTGCCAAAATATTCTCAAGAGAATCCTCTTTTAATTTTTAAAGGAGAATTTTGCCTCAAAATAAAGATTTATAATACTAGAATATACTGGAAGGAATTAAAGTTACTCCTTCAGACCATGTTTTATTAGCAGAAATAAAAGTAATATTGCAAGGTGAGTAGAATCCTGACAGAGATGCAAAAAAATCGATTATACAGAGTAGGGTGGAAATTGTGGGTAGTTCAAAACATCATAATAATGATTCCTTTTATAGCATTCATCCCAATTATTTCTTCACGTATTTTCTCTTATTTCGTTCGTTCAGAGCTAGAAAATGTAGCTGCTAGGGGGTTAAATGTCATTTTCTCCTTAGCACTTCTTCTCGATCTTGTTTCTATATCAATTATTAGCACAAGTACGCTATTATATTTCTCTCATTTAAGAAAAGAGGATAATCTTCTATCAAGAAAGAAATTCCTTCTTCCACTATCTGGATTTTTATGGATAATTTTTAGTTGTTTATGGAGAATTCCCCTTTTTATTTCAGGGGAAATTGATTTGGGCTTTTCTCAAACCGATTATTGGTTTCTTGAAGATAATCAATTTTATACTAGTCTTCTCAATAATCCGTTTGCCTTTATTCTCCAAATTTTTGGGGCATTTTGCTTTCTTTACTTTCTTTATTCTCAAGAAAAATATTTAGAAACTATCAATCTGGAAACAGGTTATACTGACTCAGTTAAGTTAGGACGTGCATTTATTTTTGGTTTTCTCAATCTGATTGGAATACTTTTAATGCTTTTAGGGAGTAACATTTTCTCAGCGAGGAGTTTAGAAATGATAGAAACTTTTGGTAGAGGATCAAATGGTATATTTTTGCTACTGGGGATAATGATAAAGATACCTACCCTTCCAATATTAGCTTTATGGACTAGTCTCAAATTCCTTTCATTAAAGAAATTACCCGAAATATCTGTTGATAAAGAACCCGGGTCTTCTATTCTAGAACAACTTACTTAATCTATTATTATGAAATAAAGGTGTAGTCTTTAGATTTTTTATAAAGAAGCAATGAGCTTACCTTCTTTAACTTTAATCCTTTAATGAATCTATTTCTCTTAATGCATATGTTTCTAAAGATCATTATACGTGATTTTACCTTCCCTTATTGTAAGAACTGGCCATCCTTGCAATTCAATCCCCTCCCAGGGACTCCATTTACACTTTGTTTTAAGATCGTCTCCTCGAACTACCTTTCTCTTTTTAAGATCTATTACAGTCAAATTAGCGGGTTCATTTACAGCAATAATCCCTTTTTCAGATAAATTCATTAGAGAACGTGGATTTTGAGCTAAAGCATTTATTATAAGAGCTAACTTCCTTTTATCTATTGGATTACAAAAATTAAATAGAAGTGGTAAACATGTTTCGAGCCCGGGAACTCCAGATAACTCAAGATCTTTCTTCTCATGTATTGTATGAGGAGCATGGTCAGTACTAATTATACGGATTTGACCCTTTAGAAATGCCTCCAATAAGTAATGTTGCTCTACTTTTGATCTTAATGGGGGATTCATCTTACCTTTCACACCAAGCTGAGAAAAATCATCATTATTTAAAAAGAGATGATGTGGGGTTACTTCAAAGGACACACTCCTCGAATGTAAGATTTTTATCGATTCTATAAGAGTTACATGAGCTATGTGTAATTTTGCTCTAGTTGCTATATCTTTTGTGCTTTCTAGAAGATTTTTTATCGCAAGTAACTCCGTTTGAGAATCTCGGATCTTCCAATGATTCTCTAGAGTCTTTTGAAATTTCTTCAGATTCTCGCTGATTCTCGCATTATCTTCACAATGGACAACTAATATTCCTGATGATCTGATTAAAAATTCCTTAATTTCTGAAATACTGGTTAGATAATTACCAGTCGTAATACCGCGATAGGCTTTCAAATATGGATAATTTGATATTAGGGATGATTCCGTATCTCTATTCAGGAGGACATAGGGGATGATCTTTGCCCATTGAATTCTCTTGGCTCTTTCTACGGCTTTTGTAAGGCTTTCCGGAGAATTGATTGGATTTAATTTATTAGGCATGTCAAAGACAGTTGTAAATCCACCTGCTGCCGCCGCAAGAGCCCCTGTTTCATAAGTTTCTTTATGACTTTCTTCAAAATCCCTCAAATGGCTATGAATATCAACCATACTTGGAATGACTAGCTTTCCTTTCAGATTAATTTCTAAATTATCTGAACCAGTTCCAATTATTTTTGAAAGAGAGATTCGTTCTATAAGTCCAGTTTCTTCATTCACAAGAATGTGGCCACGAAGAATTTGCTCACGATACCAGATTAAGGCATTTTTAAGGAGCAATTTACTTACCTAATGAATAGTAAACTGATTTAACAGAATTGTTATACTTTTTTATCACTTCTACTGGATTTTTATGATAAATTATTGCCCTTCCAACATTGAATATCACATCTTCCTTGAATACAATCAATAATTTTTCAATCTCTCCTCCTTGAGCTCCTAAACCTGGAGATAAAATAAATTTCCCAGAAATCTCTTCTGCGATGATTTTTAATTCTTTCATCCCAATATATCCAGTAGATCCAACCACAGCGCCGTCGGCATATTTATTTGTTAATTTTGCAAAATGTTGAAAGAGAGGTAGTCCATCTAAGAAGCTTTTTTTCATCCATTCTGCTTCAGGATTGGACATTAGAACAAGGATTATTGAAGATAATCCGTATGAATGAGATATATCACAGATTTCTTTGACATTCCCAGGAAAAGGGCTTGCTGTGAAAGCATCAAATCCTTCCTGTTTACAGTGATATAACATTTGTACGTTTGAAGCCCCAATATCTGAGATTTTATGGTCAATAATTACGGGTCGATTGCAATCATGAGCTTTGGAAGTTATCATCTGTATTTGAGACAATGAAAGATCTAAAATATATTGACGATTTACTTTAAAGGAACAGCAATAAGGACTAAGACTATCAATGAGGTTGAGTATTACATCTGCTTTTTTCTCGCTTATCTGAAGAGTTTGTTCTTTACGACTTTTATAAGAGGCTAAATCTAACCCAACACAGATATTACTTTCCGATTCTTCTTTAGAAGCTAATAATAACTTTGAGAAGCTCATTTTCGATCACTGTGAGCGTTTTCGCATAATGTCCTTTTTCGATGTACTCTCGAATTTCAATTGAATCTATATTGATCAATATATGCAAATTATCATATAAGTCTTAATTCTACCTTGAAAGATACTGGAGATTGATAAAAAATTTTTTCAGGTCACATCT
>JAHQWW010000154.1 GCA_029856365.1 Candidatus Hodarchaeota archaeon | reverse complement strand
CAACAGTTTCTCCTTTTCCAATGCCTGTCGCCATAATTGGAGCAATCGTCAATAATCGTCCTAACTTCATGACTGTTGCCTGGTTTAATCGCCTCAATGGTAACCCTCCGATCTGGGGTATAGCTTTGGGAACGAATCAGTTCACTCTTGAAGGAATAAGAGCAAATAAAACTTTTAGTATCAATATTCCCAATACATCTTTAGTAGAAAAAGCTGATTATTGCGGAATTGTATCTGGGAGGAATGTTGACAAATCAAAGGTATTCACTATCTTCTATGGAGAATTAAAATCAGTATCAATGATTCAGGAATGCCCTCTGTGTTTAGAATGTCGTATATATGACATTATTGAACTACCGAGAATAACTCTTGTCCTTGGTGAAGTCTTATCTACTTACACTGAAGATCAGTATATGAGTGAGGGGAAATTAGATCCAAAGAAAATTGATCCATTCACATTTTCCCAGCCTGACAATAAGTATTGGTCGCTTGGTGATAAGGTTGCAGATGCCTTTACTATTGGTAAAACATTTAAAAAATAGATTAAAAATTACAGGTTTTAACCTACAGCTTCAGACTCCTATTGTTGTTAAACAGGTTGTTACCTTTGATAGGGGTTTTTCGGAAGGGTTATGGCTGATCATGTTGTTAAATCTAGAGATTTTGTGTCCCTCTTCTTAATTTTCAAAAATTATACCTATAATGACTGTCAAAGAGGGATAATTATAGCAAAGATGAAGTTTTCGATGAAGAAAGATGTGACAGGAGAACACCTTCTTTCACGAGATACATTTGCTAACCATTTTTAGTCAGAGTTGTCCGTTTAAGTGATAATTCGATTGCATCCTCTGCTGACGAGAGATCCTGTGCTTTTATTTATTCACTCTTTAAAATATGACTAATGTCTTTTTTTGTTGCCAAATAAACGGGGAGGAGAATACATGTCACCGTGGCGAGAAATAGACCGCAAATCAATTTTAATAAGAACTCAATTGGATACTCAATAATAAACAAATCAGTAGTCGTAGCAAATAATCGAATTACTACAGTAGAATAAAATAGGCCAATATTTACTCCTATTATAATCCCAAATAGCATTATGATCCCTCCTTCGATAATGAAAGTAGCACCAAGCTGGGTTCTAGTCATTCCCAAGGCTCTTTCTACTCCGATTTCTTTACCCCGTTCAATATAGGTAAAAAAAGCAAACATTGTTATTGAAACTACAGCTATAGTGATACAGATCAATAGATCTGAGTTTAAGATAGAAACTATAAATCTACGTAAAAAAGACTTCAAATAATTTTGATAATCTAATTTTGGTGAATATGAGTGGGTATGAGTGATAGAATTTATCTGCGAAACGATAGTTTCTGGAGCTGCATCGCTTTCAAGACTAATATGATATCCAGTAGAGATATCTTTGAGATTAATTTGATTTTTTAGAGATTCAAACAAATCAAGACTCCCTATTGCCTTATAATAAGTATATTCAATATTATTCCTTTGAGAAATAAAGAAATCTGGCCAATATCGAAAAGTTCCTGCAATTTTTAAAGAGACAATTTCTTGCGCTGAATCATTAGAATGTATCACTCGAAGAAATTCACCTATTTTAAGATCTGGGTTCGAATGAAGGTTCCCTTCATAAAGAATGATTGATTGATTATCAGCAATAGCATTCATAAGATCTGTTAATGGTAAGCTTATTCCATAAAGAGTCTCCTTGAAATATGCTGCAAGTGGGAATGTCTTCGGATCGACAAATCCGAACTGAAACATTGGAATTGTACTTTCTATAAGACCAAATGCTTTTCCAGAGACGACTTGGACACCGTCTAGATCCTGTATAAAATCTCTTATTGTATTATTTAAAGAAGTAGAAACAGAAATATCTGCCCCTACATTACAATATGCCAAATGCTTTGAATTAATATCAAAAAAGTGAATGAAAGAACCTGAGAACACGGAGTACGTTAATGCTAATGTAATCACAATAACTGTCCGATTAGCGGAATATTTATGGCGTACAATATTTTTCAGAGCGAACGCGGCGACTCCTCCAGAAATCTTCCATGAAAATGTTGCTAAATATCTACTAAGGAAAGGAAAAAGACGAGACAAAAGAAAAATTAGACCAATGAACATTAAGAACGGAGCAGGGATAAGTAGAATTGGTGCAACTTCATAGAAAATATCAGGCATCTGTTCAGGACCAATAGAAAAGAAAAAAAGGATCAGAAACATTCCAATGAAGCCTAATCCTGTTGCCCAAATATCTAGATAATAACGATTCCATATAGGAGGACGTTTATCAATAGGTTCAACAGATGCAATGATAGTAGTACGACTGATTCGTATAATAGATAAAAATTGCAATCCTATTGCAAACACAATTCCCCATACAATAAGGTCGTGAATGGTACGCTCAGAGAATATAACAGTTTTTGTTTTCCCAGAAAAATTGAGTAGATCTACAGACTGGACAACTAATCCAGTTAACAAATAACCAAGAATAATACCTCCAATAATGGCTAGAAAAATACCAAGTGCAAGTTCCCCTAATAAAAATACGAAGATATGCCATGAAGATCCTCCCCGAGTCTTAAGAATGCCGATTATTTTCCGTTTCTGGCGTTTAATTATCCCAGAAGAGTAAATGACTAAGTACAGAGCAATCGCGATAACAGGGACGCTAAAAACATAAAACATTGCTCCATACATCATTGTGATACTTTTAAATTCCTTTAGTTTATATTTAAAGTCATCATCTAATCTTAAAGGGAAACCAGCTCTATAGAAGTTGGTAGTAAGAGTGTCCTGGACTTGAGTAAATTTACTAATTTCATGATTGATGTTAAATCCATCAAATTGAGAATAATCCAAGAAGATTCTACCTTGAACATGAGGATAAAATCCGATTTTATTACTACTGGGACAAATCTCATGATACAAATCCTTCAACAATGAAGGAGAGGTGATAAAGAAATGAGATCTATCACTAGATCCAAAATAATTATAGATCAATTGGCTTTGAAAATCAGGATTTGGATTGTCCCATGAAATGAAATTGTATTCTATTATTCCGACAATTGTTAATGTAATAATGTTTGACTTTAGTTCACTATCTTCAGAAGATAAGGACACTTTCATCTGTTCACCAATTTTAATCCCAGATGGAAAGGCTTTCTGCCATGAAGTGCCCCACCAATCATCTACGTCCCCAATAAATTTGACCATAACGATCTCTGTAAAATTTTCAGGAAAGCGTCCTTCAATCATACCTGCTGCTCGGTTAAAAAGACTGTTATCGGGGACTCTAAGTGAAATATACCCAGTTGCTTCCTCTGTTGTATTTTCAGTTGGCACCCCACCTGTATTATTATCATATGAAAGTGAAAATGTTCCAAATCCAGAGTGCCAGCACTGAAAGCGTAAGTATTTTTGGTAATTAGTACTTTCTAGAGATTGAATGACTAAATCTTGGAATTGTTGAAGATCAACCCATTTTGTTACTTGAGTGGTCGGTTTATTCTTAGTTACTACGATTTGTAAATCACCAACGAGATGCCCTCTTTCTCCAAATGCCCTTACTTCTTGAAGGATTTCGCCGCGGTATGAATTTAGTAACAAAGAACTTTCAGAAATAACAGATAAAGCAATAATTAACCCGATCAACGACGTTAATAATGTTTTCCAATTACTTTGGACAAAATATTGGGTAAGAAGTATTAGATCTGTCACACGGTCTATCAATCGTGAGAATATTATCCCCACCTTCGAAATGACAAAAGTCACTTATTCCTTTTATTAGTGATGAAGTTTTTTTATTTTTATTGGTACAGTTTTTTTACTTGATCAAGTGGTTTGTTATCTCTTTCTGCTGAATTCCAATTATTTTAGCTTTTCATTTATTGTTTGTTTTGTTAATGACAAAATGATGATTGGTTAGTATGACAATATGTAATAAATGACTTATTCTTTGATTCCCGATAGAGTGGTTTAAATACCAATAAAACAGCTAATCGCAGCTATAGTACCCCAAAGTACACCACCAAAGAAAAAATCCACAATAAATCCCAAAATAGCCCCAGCAATATTACGATTCCTGACTGTTTCAGGTGAGATTTTTCTCGACTCACAAATAAATACCTTCTAAAGACTGTTTAAATTATTATCAAAATCAGAACTGAATATATAGACGTCTTAGAATGACTATTGGGATGAATTCTCAATTAGTCATTATAATCGGTAAGTTGAAAGAGATCTGGAATCATTATTATTCATATTTTACCTAAGTTGTCAAACAAGATTTATTTCATTCTTTACATATGCAATGTTTAATCCGCGAAAACTTTAATCCCACTATTCAAGGCATGCGTGAGGTTTTTCTCGTTCCATTCGCCAATATTCTTGGCAGCCATCTTAAGATATCCAATATCATGCGGATTCTTTCCCAAGAGAGTGGTTACAAAGGCATCTAACTCAACTGGATTAATAGAGGCTGAGACGAAACCAGGATTCTGACGAGTTTCCCATTTCAAGGTGTCAGGATCTCTTAAAGATGCTGTAAACACCGCCTCGACAATTCCACAGATATTAAACAAAGAATCATAGACCTTGTAGATGTCCACGATACTTTGGTTAAGTTTACTGTGTTTTTTCCCGTGGAATTTGCCTCGATCGGGGCCAGGGATCATACCAAATAAGTTTTTCACAGTAAAAGACACTATCATGGGTGCCTCCAAAAGCCTCACTTTAGCTAAGCTGAGTAGATCCCCTCCTCTCATCTCGTAAAGTCGTTCGGGGACAAAATGATAGAATTCCTCTCGTTCTAGTGTAAAATATTTTTTCTCGACAATTTCCTTGATTAAATCAGGGTCTGCTGTTCGATTGGCCCAATTCTCCTCAGTAATGTTCAAGAACTCCACATCATGCTTTTTCAGGATCTTTCCGATACCTGAGAATTCCAAGAACCACTGATCACTCTTTCGAAGATCTTCCCGCTCAAAGGAACCCCAACCTCCAGTTTGAAGCGCCTCTTCACTCCTAGCCCATCCATAACTTTCCACAACAAGGGCTTTACTCTTGATGCTAGATAGTACCCAGTCCAAAAGTATTGCCTCAGTGTAGCAAACAGAAAACCCCCAATTTGGTTTGATGATAACTGGTGGCTTCAGATTCAAGTCCTTGATGATTTGTTTGAAAGATTCTTCAGTCACTGAATCTTCTACAACAATATTCCCTATCTTAACCATAATCATACCTTCTACTCATAATTACGATGATTCTCTAATAGATCATAGGTTTCTCCATGATAGAGGCCTTTATTTCCTAGGAGGAATCCTTTGGGGAATCCATATTTGAAATCAACTAATTCTGCTAATCGTTGACAATGATCATCAGTAACTTCAAATTCCAAACACTGTAAATTATCTTCTAGTTGCTCCAAGGAGGTTACACCAAATATTGGGATAAGAAGGCCATCCTGTTTTCTGACCCAATTGAGTGCAACATTAGCTGAAGAGCATCCTATTTCATCTGCAATTTTATCTACTTCTCTAGCGATTTTCAGTCTATCTTCTGAGGGTGCGCCCCATTTACTCTCTCTTAATCTCCCTGGAGTCGGATTCTCTCTTGTATATTTTCCTGTATATAAACCAGCACCCAAGGGAGCCCACACTGTCATAGCTAAGTCCAATTTTTTACACATTGGTATTATTTCTCTCTCTGGATCTCGGAATGATATATTGTAAGGAAATTGGAAAGCTACGAATGGATCCCATCCTCGAATTTCGGCTATGGTATTTGCTCTTGAAACTATCCATGCAGGTGTATCTGAAACACCAATATAATTAATTCTTGTTAAACTAATTAAATCATCTAGCGTTCGCATAACCTCATGAATTGGAGTAGTATAATCCCACATGTGTAAATAAAGTAAATCCAGATAATCTGTGTGTAATCTTTCTAGACTCTCCTTGACTGTTCTAAGCAGGTTTTTTCGTTGATTTCCCCCTGCATTAGGATCATTTTTCCAGCGATGGTCATGTAGAGTATATTTAGTAGCAATCACATAACGATCTCGATCTCCTTCAATAAATTCTCCAATCAATTTTTCACTTGTTCCATCAGTATAATTACACGCAGTATCAATGAAATTTCCACCCGCATCTGAATATTTCTGAAAAACTTGTTGAGCTACTTCTTTTGAACTCCCCCATCCCCAGTCTTCTCCAAAGGTCATTGTTCCTAAGCTAAGTTCGGAAACTCTTAATCCACTTTTTCCTAACAGCTTATATTTCATTTTAATCACTTATTTTGTTTTTATTGTTACAATAACTGCTATTTTATACGTCTTGATGAGCAGTTGAATCGTTATATTCTTAGTTTTCGAGAATCCCTCAAGACGTTATTAGTGATATATACATTTCGTTTGTGACAAAATAATCAAAAATGAATCTAAGTAATGATAGATTATATAGTAACTGCAGATTGAAAACAATAGGAGGACATCCAATGGCGAAAGATCGTCAGGTACTCTTTGATCACTGGGAAAATATCCCATCTTTTGTATTTGTTAATGTTCCAAAGGATAAATATTTCTCTCATCCCATTAGAAGAGATATTATAAGACTTTTAAGAAAAGGAATAGAAGAGGAATCTCCTGACGGGAATTTAAAGGTTCGTCATGCTTTAAATGTTACTGAAATCAATACTGAACTAAGTCAGATAACAGAATCAGTAATAAGTAAAACAACTCTCTATTTCCATTTAGATATCCTAATTGAACTTGGGTTGATTGATGTAGTTGCTACGTTACATGAAGGCCCTCATGGGCGAAACAAAACAAAATACTTTGGCAGAGTCGCTAGGAATTTATTTGTCTCTAGTAGTCAATACATTTATGAGAACTATAAAGCACAGTTTGATGAATTTCAAAAGTTTACTAGACTTATAAGCTTGAGTCTTCCTACCAATTACTCTGATATCCCAAAATGTATATCTGAAACAAATGAAGATTCTTTTCGAGTTTTTGCCAAATGGTTAATCAAATATGAGGAATTAATAGATGAAAATCAGATCGATATGAATCTTTTGTTTGAATTTCTAAAGACTGTTAATTCTATTCATTCTGATTATATTAATCTTTTAAATGAGCTTTCAAAAGTTCTTCAAAAGAATATCCCAGACCTCTAATGCTTAAAAATAAATTATTTCATAATGGGGAAAAAAGGAAGAGGTCAAGAGGAGATTTAAAACTAATTATTACCAACAGAAAATTCCAAAACCCCAGTACGGACTTCTATATTCCCATAGATACTCTCAGCTTCAATATCCACAATATAATAACCATTAGCTAATATTCCAAGATTTGTGATAAACACATCATCTTTTTCTTCGTAATCACTTGGTTTTTTAAGCTGTCTTCTATCATTAATGCAAGCAGTTGCAGCTGCTCCAAATATCCATGCCATTTACACTTCATCTCTCCTAGTTAAGCTAGTTGTTAGAAAATATTTTGTTATTACCCT
>JAHQWW010000153.1 GCA_029856365.1 Candidatus Hodarchaeota archaeon | reverse complement strand
CGCAAGTACATCTATTCCCTCTTCTACCAGAAATTTAGCGCTTAAAATTCCTCGCTTTCTTTCAGCCTGTTTATGAGGATTCTCTACTATTTGTTTTGTAACAATAGTTTGCCTTAGAATATCTATATCAGCAAGTAGAAATGCTTCTGCTAGTCCAAAATGCTCCGCAGGAATTTCATTTGTGTTGATATCAAGAGAAGAAACAGCAATTGCAACTTTGAACTGAGTTTTTACAATGGGCTTAACACTTATCATAATACTATCTAATTGAGAAATTTTTTCTTTCAATGCTGATTCTAACTGGTGAGTCACATGCGCGAGAGATTTTACTGTCTCTGTTGTATGCATTTGAATTTCAATGTCTGCGAAATAATATGGGCCAGAGCGTCTAATTCTAATATTTGACACTTCTTGAACCTCAGAAAATTGTGATGCAACAAATCGCATTTTTTCAATTATATCAGGATCATCGATAGCATCTAATAGGGTAAAAAGTGAATTTCTACCAAATCCTAACCCTGTTTTGATAATGAGAATACTAATCATTAAACCAACTAGTCCTTCCAATTGGGGAAATTCGATTAAATGAGCTAAAATTCCCAGAAAGACTAGGGAATTAGTAATAGTATCTAACTGGAATTCTTTCGCTGTTCCAATCATTGCATTAGAGGCTATTTTGGTACCAATTTTCAAATTATAACGATATAGACAGAACGCTGCGAAGATAGAGATTAAAGAAATCATTAAGCCAAAAATAGGCTGAAATAACTTTTTGGGGGTTAAAATAATATTAATGCTTTCAATAAAAACGCTTAAACCAAATAAAAGAATAAAAATGGCAACAATTAGAGTAGCTAATGTTTCCATTCGGTAATATCCATAAGGAAATCGATCTGATGGATCTTTCTGAGAGTAATGAAGTCCTAACAGAACAGCTAGTGTTGCTATTAGGTCTGTCAAGGCATCCAAACCAGAAGCAAGTAAAGCGATACTTCGAACGAATAATCCTGCAGCAATTTTAAAAATAATTAAAAAAATGTTACATATCATTGTTACAAATGTAGCTCTTTCGCCCTCGGCTAATAGAACCTTTCTATTCTGCTCTTTTATGCAGATCACCCTCTTTCTAGTTGCAGTAGTTCTTTAATTTCCAACCACATTTTACTCAGAGGATTCTCTAGATCTTTAATACCATACTCTAAAACCGTTTTTCTATTAGTCATTGCCCTATAAATCTCTAAATTGTAAGGGAGCTCGGCTAAAACGGGGATCTCCCCTTTTTTGCAAAAATTAATGATATTGGCTCGTTGTTCCTCATTTATAGTGGCCTTGTTGATGATAACAGCTGGAGATATTTTAAAAAATTGTACAAGTTCTATTGTCCTTTTCATATCATGAATTGCAGTCGAAGTGGGTTCAACTACAATGATAACTAATTTTGCATTTGTTAAAGCGGCTATTACTGGACAACCGATCCCTGGACTGCCATCGACAATAACAAGATCTTTGTTAAGTTGATTAGCTCTGAGATGACTCTTTTGAATAACTTCACTAACTAATTTTCCAGAATTTTCAGCCCCAATATCTAAACGAGCATGTACCATTGGTCCAAATCGTGTGTTAGCTTCATAGACCATACCAGAAGGTTGAATTTCCATGGATATTGCATTGGTAGGACAAATCCAAGCACAAGCACCACAACCTTCGCAACTCATGGGCTTAATATCAAAATCAACGTTTATTGCACCAAAACGACATACTTCGAAGCATTCTCCGCAATTAGAGCATTTTTCATGATCTTTAATAGCTAATTTACCACTCATAAATCGTTCTTCTGAAGTTTTAGTTGGATTCATAAGTAGATGTAAATTCGGTGCATCAACATCGCAATCTGCTAACAAGGAAATAGGAGCTGACAACTGGGCAAGAACTGCAGCGATTGTGGTTTTTCCAGTCCCTCCTTTACCCGAAAGGACCGTTATTTGGTTTTTGACATTTTCTGTCATTTCACGACCTCCTCAATTCGAATCCACAGATTTGAAAACATTGGATCAAATTTAGTCGTTGTTCCAATAAGAGGAAGCCCATTGGAGTAAAGCCAAAGAATCTCGTTTTCATGAGGGATATTTAATAATAGCTCATAGTCTTCTTTTTTAACCAGACGATCAATACAATCATCACCCACATCAGATCGATTGTTTATAATTCCAAAAGGGATTTCAAGCTGTTTTACAAGATCTATAGCAATAAGGAGGTCATGTTCACCAGCAGGAGTTGGTTCTGTTACCAGAATGGCAAAATTAGTGTCAGATAGTGCTTCAATAACAGGACAAGCAGATCCAGGTGGCAAGTCCAAAATGATATATTCATGATTTTCTTCAAATGCAATCTTCTTAAGTTCATGTATGATTGGGGTGGCAAGGGCCTCCCCTACTCTCAATTTTCCTTCATAAAATAATAAATTATTATTTTGATTTTTAGATTTTTGAATAATTCCCAATCGATGGGATTTCTCTTTTATAGCTTTCTCGGGGCAAGCTATAGAACATAATCCACAGCCATGGCATAATTCTTCGAATACCATGACTTGGGTAGATAAAACTGCTAAAGCATTGAATTCACATAATTCAGCACAAAGACCGCAATGTGTACAGATTGATTCGTTAATTAATGGCCTTGATATATTGACATCCTTAAAATTAGTTAACTCAAAATGAAGAAAATGATTATCATTTGGTTCTTCAACATCAAGGTCAAATAAAGCTACTTTATGCGATTTTGCTAGATATAGTGCTAAGTTTACTGCAATTGTGGTTTTACCAGTTCCACCTTTGCCACTAGCCACACTAATAATCGTATAGTGCGCCTCCTAATGGTGATGTCCATGATGTTCCCCATGTGCTTCCCCACGATATTTATGCTGTTGACAGGCATCTCTATCTGTCGCCATTTGCAATTTATTTTGGTTATACTGTTCAATTGCGTCCTTAACTGTCCCTTGGGCACCTATATATACTTCAACGCCGAACTGTTCAAATAATTGGATCGCTCGGCGACCAACCCCCCCACAAAGCATAATATCAACGTTATGATCACGTAAAAGCTCTGCAGGTAATTTTATTCCACCCATGTGAGAAGAAGTATTCTCTACAATTTCAACTTCTTTTGTTTCATCATCATAAATAGTATATAATGGTACTCGTCCAAAATGATAACCTATTTGAGCCTGAAGTCCGTCCTTTGTTTCAGAAGGAATACCTAATCGCATTTCATTTTACCTCTAAAGTAATAATTAATATTATCCTTACCTTAACCCTGACCACGACCCATACCACGTCCTCCACCACGACCCATACCCCTTCCCTGACCACGACCCATACCAGGCCCAAAACTTGCAGCCCCAGTCATCTCAACTAATTTTCCTGCAAGATATGCTTCAATATTTTCTTGAAGGGTACCGTTTATTCCTATGAATATTTTTACACCAGCCCCCTGTAGAACATTCCAGGCGTTTGGGCCCATTCTTGGAGCTATAACTACGTCTACTTGCTGATTAATCAGTGATTGAGCAGCCTGAATTCCTGCGCCTCCAGCAGCATTTCGGGCTTCATTTGGGTAAGTAGTTATGTTTTTTTGGTCAGTTGAGTCAACTATTACAAAATGTGAACAACGTCCAAAGACAGTTGCAAATGCTTGAGAAAGATCATTCCCATTTGAAGGTATTCCGATCTTCATTTAATTCACTTCTTTACATTAATTTTTGTTTATTGAATTTGTTGCTTCTTATTGGAGTGACTATGAAGATGAAATTCGGTTGATCCACACTTTTCACACTGTTTTACTGTACTTAAGTCCTCAGGAAATGACCAGGTATGGCCACATTGATCACAATGAAAAAAATCTGCAGGATTAGCAATTCGGATCGCATACCCCAACACTAAAGCCTTAGCAATCTTTTGATGGGCTTCTTCTAAATGCCTTGAAATAGTTGATTGCGATACGTTCATTTTTTCCCCTGCTTCGTTTTGGGACAAACCTTCCAGATCAGTTAATCGAATTGCTTCGAGCTCTTCCAAAGTTACGGCCACTTCGCCTTCAATTTCTAACAATGGGATACCACGTGGTTTAAAGTAAGTGTGTGCAGGATCACAACGAATTGTTCTCGGATTTCTGCTTCGTGGTATTATTAGCCACTCCAAAAAATGAATAATGTCTATATTCTTAATTATGAATAATTATTCATAAAGTTTTTGCATAAATATTCATAATAATTTCATAAAAAAGGAAATAAGATTGCGAATAGCTTCAAATATATTCTCATGGATCTTTTAATTTTTTTCTTTTAATCGAGTTCATGCTCTTAACAAAATCAGCTTATACAGTTACCTTCAGATTTGCAGTATTTAGATATGAAACCTTGATTATAGTGCTATATTTTAGTACTAAAATTGGTTCCAAGGTAAAATGGAATCAAAGTAACTAATAAGCGTGTTAAAGTTGAAAAGTTTAAGTTTCTGAAATTGTTCATCACTCTAGTTTCTTTTCCTCCAGTTATTGAAAAATACACATAAATTTTTAAATTTTTTAGGAACGCCTAACATTCGCTCTCTCTATTTTCATAGAGATAAATAAGATAAAGTGATAATGATGGGTTTTAAAGAAACATATGAAGCAGTCAAAGCAGACCCTTCCAAGGGTGAAAAAAACTTTAATGTCGTCGTAGAATCTCAGCCTGATGGAAGTTTCCTAGCTAACATGGGAAACGGTTTTCGATTTACTTTTGACGCTCCTCCAGGACTTGGAGGAAAAGACATCGGCCCCTCGCCACTCTTGGGTATTCTTGCCTCGGTTGGGGCTTGCATAGGTGCAGTAATCAAATTTTGGGGCCAAATCATGGATGTTCCTATTGATCATGTCAAAATCTTTTCACGAGGCCACATAAATTTAGCTGGTATATTTGGCACAGACGACGCAAACTACAAGGGAATGTACGATAAAGTTGAACCAACAGTGGAAATCAGAACTTCAGCACCGAAAGAGAAAGTCGATGAGCTCATGGATCAAGTATGGAAACATTGCCCTATTGTCAATAATTTTAATAACGAATCTGGATTACAATGGAAAATAAAAATAAAATAACCCAATTTTCACTCCATTTTCTCCCTTTTTTTCTATTAATTTATTTAAGGCACCTTTCAACGCTTAAACTGTGCTATAACTATCATAAACACACTTGAAGACCTCATGAGGAAAATAAGATGAAAATAGTTGTTATAGGGGGGAACCCTGCAGGATTGAGTGCCGCTAGTGCTATTCGTAGGATTCACGCGGACTGGAGAATTGATGTTTATGAAAAAGATCAATACATTTCTTATGGTTCATGTGGTATTCCTTATTATGTTGCAAATGAAGTTAAAAGCTTAGATAATTTAATAACTCTTACAAGAGAAAAAATGGAACAACAACGAGACATTCCAGTCCATCTTTTTCATGAAGTTCTCAAGGTCAATTTTAAAAATAAAAGTGTTTTAATAAGAGATATTAAGAACGATAAGGAATTTAAGAAAGAATACGATTATCTAGTCATTACAACGGGAGGAAAAGCAAAAGAGCTCCTAAATGTGGAAATGAATCATCCACATATTTTTAAAATCCATACATTGGGTCATGCAAAGAGACTAAAAACATTTCTGAAAGAAAACAAGGTGAATTCAGTAGTAATTATTGGCGCAGGTTATATTGGATTAGAAATGCTCGAATCTTACGAAGCGCAAGGAGTTAATGAGGTCACCATCATTGGTCCTCGTCTAGTATTCAATTCACAAAGCCAAAACTATATTAAAGAAGAACTGGAAAAACATGGTGTAAAAGTAATTCTCCAGAAGCGCGTTAAAACTATTGAACCTCTATCGAATAACCAATTGAAAGTTATTCTAAAAAGTGGCCAAGAATTAACAGCTGATATCGTACAAGTCTCCATTGGAGTAGATCCCGCGACAGATATCTTTAGAGGGACGGATTTAGCCATGTTACCCAATGGGGCAATCATTACAGACGAATATATGCGAACAAATATTGAAAATGTATACGCTGCAGGAGACTGTGTTGCTTCTTATCATCAAATCTTAGAAGAAAATGTCTATATTCCATTGGCTCCCGCTGCTAACAAACAAGGCAGAATTGCAGGAGTACATATTTCAGGTAATAAGGTTGACCCGTTTCCTGGTGTTGTAGGAACATCGATCTTTAAAGTATTTGACTTATATTGCGGAAGAACAGGAATATCTGAAAAACAAGCTAAAAGAATTGGTTTTAGAGTTCAGGCAACCCACATAGAGAATAACGAAATAGCTCATTACTATCCTGGTGTCAAAAAAATGTCCATTTTAGTCATTTTTGACTCTAAAAGTCATCTCCTTCTTGGTGCTGAAATTATAGCCCCATCACCCTTAGGAGCAAAGAAAATTGATGTGTTTGCAACCGCTCTTGCGGCTAAAATGAAGATTGAGGACATTCAAAAGCTTGATCTCTCCTATGCACCCCCTTTTGCTCCAGTTTGGGATCCAATTCTCATCGTTGCTAATGTTGCTAGAAAAAAATGCGAATAACAATCAGTTTGTGGTCTCTCACTTGTTGAATGGTAGAAATAGCTCATCAAAAATTGGATACAAATTTCTTAGACTTTCAGTGTCTATATTCCAACTTAAGAGTATCGTATCGTAAGTTTTTAGTTCTATTGCTAGGTTTCCTAGTGCCTTTCGTATATATGTTGTACTTGCTTTACAAATCGCATAAAGAAGATAAAAATTTTCTTCTCCTCCACATTTGAATCGGTACAGACTGGTAATGAAATCCTCCATTTGAAACACTTCAGGAATTTCATAATAAGCTGTCGTGGAGAAGGCTTGGATAGCTGATAGAAGCTCACCAACAAGAATGAGGCTTTGAGATAACTCTGCAGACCCAATATATTGTCTTCGGATAACAGACAATCCATTATTCAGTAATCCTACTTCATAAATAGTTTTCTTTGACATTAAAGATCAACTATTCTAAATCAAAAATAGCAGAATTATAACTTTTAACAATCTCTTCCAATGGTATATATTTTTCTTTCCTGAATTAAACAAAAACGATGGCGTTGAGAGTTCATTAACTGAATATCATTTATCTTCAATCTTCATTGATATATACATGAATATTAGCTTTGCCAGAATTGAGAGCTGAAATTAATTTTTTTCTAGCCTGTTGCAAAATTCGCCATAATGTCCCCCGTGAAATGTGCATTCTTTCAGCTGCCTGCTCTTGGGTTAAATTCTGTTCATCAACTAGTCTGATGGCCTCTAATTCTACTCTAGAGAGAGATAAGATGGTCTCACCATTTGAGCTATTCCATTCTTTACCAATGAAAGGTTGAACTCTAGGTCTTCCTCCCCTAAAACGTTTTCTTGTACCAGCTTGACCATCCCTACTATGACCTCTAATAATACACACTCTCGAACATCAATATTTTTATTTCTTTTCATAGTTAATTTCTTAGAATTTAATGAAATAGCTTTTTTAGCTAATTTTCTCTTAATTGTTT
>JAHQWW010000152.1 GCA_029856365.1 Candidatus Hodarchaeota archaeon | reverse complement strand
CAGACCCCAGACAAACCTATTTGCGGAGAGGCATATGTAGGAATGTATCCTTTAATCTATGCAATGAGGGTTAATGGGGACATGAGACAACTAGGAAAGAAAAGAAAATTTGAAACTACATCGTTTTGTCCTAGTAGAGTTGTCCAATTCAAGATTCGTGGCTTTCCGAAATGTAATAATTGCGGAAAAACGGTAAGTGACTTCAGTGATCTCGCTCCATTCACCACTCAATATACCAAACATGTATGTAGTGAATGTTTTGAAAAATTATCTAGTACTCGTAATGATGATGGTGTACGTCAATTCTAAGGTTATTGGGACCGACTAGCTTAGAGAAGCACAAAATCAGGAGTTAAAATACGAATTCTCAAGCGATTTCTTTTACCTGCTTTTCCTTTTTAGACTCAATCACTCTTAAGACAATAATTAGGAAAATAAGTGCTAGTATTACAAATAGATTTCCGTTCCAAAAATATAATTCTGTCCCAGAATAAATGTAAGTAAAATTGATAATTAATGACGCATGTGTAAGCATAGCACTTAAGAGATTTCTATTCGATAGATTATACAAAGAATCAATGATAAAAGAATGTGCTATCATCAGAAAATATGAATAAATGGTTATTTTTGCCCCCGCTGCTATATTGATTGGTTGGTGCCATATCCACCAATAAGACCCAATTAAAAGACTGCCAACATGTCTTCCAAATTTACTCTGAAGCTCTTCTAGAGAAAAACCCCTCCAACCAGGCTCTTCAAAGAAAGGACTTGTAATTAAACTTGGGAAGAACGTAATAGGAATAATTAGAACCAACCAAAAACCAAGTTCTTCCCACTTATCAGGTTGTATAATGTAAAATTGAGATTCTCCTCTAAAAATATAGTTTAGGAAATTACCAAACAAGGTGAATAACGGAATAACGAGTGAAGCAAGTATTAACCAAAAAATCTCCCCTCTATCCTTAGTTAAACGTATTTTATCCAAAATCCTATTCAAATTCACGACTCCTCCTGAAGCCTTGGTAAGAATAAATAATGCCACTAATGGGCCAATAGCCCCTAATGATTGGCCAATAATAAGTGGAACCTGTATTGTTATTATTCCAAATCTCATAAGAGCCATAGGAATCCAGAAAGCCCATGTATACAGCAGAGTGAGAATAAAAAATAATACTAATCGATTCTTCACCACATATTCTTTGAAAGAATTCTTACTGTCTACTTCCGAGGTCGTCTCATTCTTACTAAGGATTTCCAACTAGAATCCAAACCTTATCTTGATCCAATTTAGTCCTTTTTTTGGAAAATAGCTCAAATCAAAGATTTTCGGTCGCTGGGCTTCCACGCACCAAATTTAAACATATCATAAAGGGCTGAAATACCTGAAATAATTCCAGAAATCCCGATAATCATTCGGAGAAAGAGATCAGCCTTACCTACGATAAGTAAGAGATCGGGATCACTCATCACTTCAGGTATATTCTGAGCAAGAATCGCCAACTCAAGAGTAAAGGGATAATACCAGACTAATATTGCTGCACAAGAAAATCCAATAATATTTTTTGCAGCAGATAACAATCGAGTTGTACGGATTCTTCCGAATCCTACTAGAAATGCACAGTATACCAAACCAGACCCTAATGCAACATAGGTAGCTAAAGCCCCAATTGTGTACCAATTCTCATTAAACAAAGGTAAAAGGTTTGATGTATCCAAAACAAAAATGACTCCTATAATAAAGGCAATGAAAATTCCTCCAAGAAAACCCCCTAAATGCTCACCAAAAGCGCTCCAAAATCCTGCTTCTTTGACACTTACAGGTTTTTCCTGAACAAATGATATTGAAGAGGTTTTCATAGTCTCTTGGGGTGAGATTTCGGACTTCTGAAATAACTCGCGAAATCTTTTTATCTGTTCTTGGAATAGTTTCTCATCACTAAGGTATAATCCAAATGTAAACATACCAATAGCTAATACTCCTATTATAACTGCTATAATGGACACTAGAAGGTCATTAGAAATAATCTGAATAGTCAAAGCCATTAAGAGAACTGCAGCGAAACCAATAATAGCCAAAACTAAGAATTGTTCATTTTGAACTTTTGTTTCAGGAACTTGTATTGGAGATTTCCATTCAGCTGCAAAATCACTTGATTCTTCCTCAAGAAATTTAGCCGCTAACGTTTTAGGATCTTCCATTAAAAGAATTGCTTGATCAAATGCCGCTTGGATAGAAAGCCCTTTGTTTTCGGATAGTCTATTCGCTTGATCCCAAATATGTGCTCGCAGTTCCTTAATAATCTGATCTTTGTCAGATAAAGGTTCTAAGTACATACTTACTTTTTCTAAATATAGTTCAACTGTTTCAAGCTGTTTATTCATATTCTATTCTTCCTATTTATTCTCAATTAAGCGTTGTAAGATTCCATAATAATGAATCCAGTTTTGCCAGAGAGCATTATAAGCTCTCTCGCCTTTAGGAGTTAGACGATAGTATTTTCTTGCAGGGCCAGTTGGAGACACTTGAAGTTCAGACGAAACTAACTGATCCTTTTCCAACCGTCGAAGTATGGCATAAAAAGTAGCTTTTGATCCGTCTAACTCTCCTTCAGTGAACGAAAAGAGCTCCTCACCAATTGCATATCCATAGATTCCTGTTGATTGATGTTTCTTGATAATTGCAAGTAATGCTAAGCGAAGAGTACTGCCTGAAAGTTGATTAATTTCCTTGGCAACCCATTTCGTTAAATCATCGGTTAAAGGCTCTTTTAAATTCATCATCTTCAACTCGATACTATTATCATATGTATTATCTCAACTAATATCAATTTGGTATTAGTATTTAAACCTTTCACTGAAGGCATAAATAGCTTTTAATACTTAGATCTAAATTGAAAGGTGATTATATTCTAATCGATTTGCATAGTATGAGTTGAAAGGCAAGCTATCACTTTCTCACATATTATAATAATATCACTTCTTTTAATGAGACGATTTAAGGGCATTTTTGCTTTCAATTATTATTCAATTAAGAAAAAGAATTTTTCTTCACTTGCCTGAGGTGCTTCCTCTGATTGTTTTTTTCTGTGATGTCGTAATTACCTGAATTGCATAAATCTCTTCATTTTTCATAAGTATGCATTGAAATAATTCAAGATAGTGGATAATTCCAGCCTTGTCAACATTTTACCTTCAAAAGACTTTATTTCAGAACCAGTAAATACTTCCGAAAAGAGGTTATATATCTGGGTAAATCTTCCTAAAGTATAAGCCTAGATCTGCAGCATTATTAAAATCAACCCCCATTTTAAATCCATCCAAAAACTGATAGACTTTCAATCTTCACGCATCACCACCTCGAAAAGACAGCAATGGAAAGATTTCGTCACGAACATAACGAAGAAACCTTCGAGCAGTGAATTGTAAAGTGTCTGATTGTTTAATGGATATAAAAAAGTAATTATTAAAAGTCGCGTCTGGATGATCAAGTAGCCGATTTAGAAGGGTAGAATAAAAGACCCACAACACGTCAAATAGTACCGCAAGACCAAAGAATAAGAATCTTAGCTGAGGGCTAGTACTGTTCGTCACGGCTTTAAACGTGTCAATACAACGAATATCGGTTTCAATGATCCATCTTCTACTATACAACTTGACAACATAACGAGGGGAAACACGACAGTTAGTTATATACAAATATAACATATAAGTCCAACGCTTCGTTGGATCACGATTATGAGTCTTAACCCTGACAAACACAGCAACAAGAGTGGTCGGTGTTCCACCCCTTTTTAGAGTTATATGCTTTACTGTGAACGTATCTAGCCCACGTTTACGAACCCACTTGCCCAGCTCTCTCTTGTCCTCAAAATTTATGCCTGAAAAACCTGCCAGCTGTTTCAGACATTCCTGAATCGTGGTGAGGGATTTTTTTACAGTAGAACCCCTTCGGGTTGCCATGACGTATTCGAGCCGTCTGTCTACCAGAAATTCAATGATTGGATCATAGCTAAACCATCGATCAAGGAAAACTCTTTTAATACAAAAGTTTATTGGTAATTTAGACCAAATTGCTGTAAATAGTCCAATTTTATCAGTGTGTTCCTTTTTCGTTAGTAATTTCACATAAATTGGACACCGAATCTTATTAGTTGTGATGGTCACTAAAACGAAACAAATACAATAGCTAGTCCCTTTTTTACGTTTCATGCCGACAATCCATTCAGGTGAAGGATCACCATAATACGGTTGCTGATGGAAATCAATAGAAATAGTTAATCTAGTGTTTCTGTGGAATCGCAGACGATTAACCTGTTCATTCATCCAACCATTCAGTAAGTGGTCGATTTGCTCTAATTCTAATTCGTTTATCCGATCTTGGACTCGGTCAGCGGAGGGGGTTTCTTTCGTTTCACAAACGTCTTCCAGTGATGTTTTTTGCAAACAAGCTTCAATCACCGTCCTAATAATATCTTCAGGTTGCCATGTGCTTTTATGTGAATATTCACCTACAATACCCTTTGTTAGCTCTCCGTCACAAACTTTATAAATATCACGAGTTAATGCTTGATTGGTAGTTCTTTGAAATCGCATATAGATGGTTCACCACTCTCTATATGCAGAACTACCACTATTTAAACCTTTTGTCGGCAAATTACAGTCAAAAAAGAGCCAATCTAGTTACGGGAAAACTGAGACTTTAAGCATATATAAAATGATCAAGTCAATTATAATAATGTTCTTATTATCACTGAATAAGAGGACATAAAAGGAAGTATTTCAAGAAAAAATAAGAGGGCTACCAATGTCAGAGGAAATAGGTAAAGAATTTATGAAGAAAACCCAATATAAATTTATGGGGCCGTCAGCTCAAAGCAAAGGACTCTCACAGCCGCCTTTAGAGTTAGATTATGATTCTTTAAAACAAGTTATCGATTTACCAAGCCCAAAAGAATTAGATATCAAGGATATCAGCTTACGGGAAGCCATCGAAGCTCGTAAGAGTATACGTAAATACTCTGATAACTCACTTTCTTTAATGGAGTTATCGTGGTTGCTTTGGTGTACCCAGGGAGTAAAGGATGTTATGGGAACTAGAGCTACTCTCCGTACAGTTCCTTCTGCTGGAGCCCGTCATGCCTTTGAGACTTATCTTTTAGTGAATAGAGTTGACGGACTACAACAAGGACTCTATAGATTCATAGCCATTGACCATAAACTTATTCCAATAAATTTAACGAAGAATATTGCAGAGAAGATCACAAAAGCGGTTCTTGATCAATCTCAAGTAAAAAAATGTAGTGTTGCTTTTCTGTTTGTAGCGGTTGTGGAGAGGATGACATGGCGATATGGAGTGAGAGGATATCGGTACTTACACCTAGACGCAGGACATGTTGGTCAAAACCTATATCTAGCTGGTGAAAACATTGGGTGTGGTGTTTGTGCAATAGCTGCCTTTGAGGATAAAGCATTAAACAATATTCTTAATCTTGATGGAGAAAAGCAATTTGTGATATATCTTTTAACAGTAGGAAAAAAGTAATTTTCTCTATAATTTTTTGAAAGCCCCAAATAACACAGAATAGTCTTGAATCTGCCTAAAACCTACTTTTTCAGCTACGCGGATGGAAGCGTGATTATCTGCGGAAGCGTCCCAATGGGGGTGAATATTGACTGATAAACAGTGTTCTACAAAAGTGGAAGCCATAACGGTGGCAAGACCCCTTTTTCGATATCCCTGAAAAGTTTCAATACCAATCCCACATTTTCCTTCACTGAAGTACTCCCCTGTACACCAACCTTGAACTTCTTTCCTCTCTTCTCGGTTGTAAATTAAGCAAAAACCAAAACCTTTCGTTAAAAAATCATCAACAGAATACCAACATTCAGTTATTTCATCAATTATTCTTTCAACATTTTTAGTATCACTTTCAAGGAGATTTCTATCTATTCTTTTTATGTCAAAGTCGGATGGAAGAAGATCTCTCCAATGAGGTATGAGTGGAGTGGCTAAGCTGAAAAATTTTCGGGATATTTTGAAGGGAAATTTGTCTCTTAGAATTTCCTTTAAGATAAGCTCCCATTCCTTAGGTGAATACTCAATTTTAAAAACTTCCCTGTTTACGTTAATTACCTTTGGTATTATTATATTGTTGAGCATATTTTCAACAGCATCACAAAAATCTCGGTTTCCAGCATCTCCCCCAAAATAATAGCAATGTGAATGATCCCATAGAAAAGCACTTTTGGGTGTCTCCTCATTATCTACCCACACGCTCATCGGACTATTTCCTGCAATTACTGCTCCAATAGTGAATTTTAGATGCTTCGATCTAGTAAAAAGAGATCGAATCTTATGAAAATCATCAAATTTTAGTTCTGTAATTTGCACTAGATATTTCCTCAATTATTGATATATAGCTCTTCTGAATTTTACTCCTCCCATTTATGAATACTTACTATTAGGTGGTTTGAATTCATATTTAATTTTCTATCTTTTTATTTCTTCTCCTCTCTGAAAAACTCTACCCATCTTTCTATTGTAACTTTTTTTCTTTCAACACGATCCTGAGAATAATATTCTGGAAAACGAGGATCCTCATTAATTTCTTCCGAGGTCAGTCCTTCGTTAAGCTTATTTCTTATGAAATCAATACTTTTCAAGAAGAAGTCATTAATTTCTTCAAGATCCTTAATAAAAGCAACTGGTCCGTGACCACTGATGACTATTTCTGGTTTTAAAGCAATTAAACTCTCAATGGCTTTTTGCCATAACACTATATTGCATGTTTCATCTCCCCCATACGGAAACTCCTTATTGAACACCAAATCACCAGCGATTAACGTTTTAGTTTCTGGTTCCAAAAGATAGGTACTACCATCAGTATGACCATTCGTCTGAATTAGCTCTAATGTTCTCTCTCCATGAATATAAAGTTTATTCTCAAAACAGACGTTCGAGTGTGTGAGTTGGAGGTTTTTTACCCCATATCCTCCCTCCTCCCATTCATCGAGGTCTTCTGGGGTTTGTTTTATCCAGAATTCTTTTTCAAAATCTATAGTAATTTGCCTAATTTCTAAGCTTGAAATAATAGATACATCGGAAAAAACTTGGTTACCAAATGTGTGATCTCCATGATGATGTGTAAGTATTAATCCTGAAACCGGGCAATTAAAATGCTCTTCAATATCACTTCTCCATTCTGTAGCTAACTCCCAGTTATTCATGGAATCAATCACAAACACTCTTCCTCCCAAATCAATCGCAGAACTATTTCCATAACCCACATCTGTCCAAATAAGGTGCTCGTTCATTTTCTTTTAATTCCCTATTGTATATACTATTCGTTTTTCAACCCCTCATTCCACTTTGTAACAATTTCTTGAGCCTTGATGATGTACATGCTTATTTCATTCTTTTCTATTCTACTTGGAGGTACGATATG
This sequence comes from Candidatus Hodarchaeota archaeon, assembly GCA_029856365.1. Classification (GTDB taxonomy): domain Archaea; phylum Asgardarchaeota; class Heimdallarchaeia; order Hodarchaeales; family Hodarchaeaceae; genus Hodarchaeum. The sequence goes on along the minus strand of JAHQWW010000152.1, from coordinate 383 downwards.
TGGTTGATCAGAGAAAATATTTTTTCTTTTAAAATTAACAATGATAGAAATCTGATTAGAAATATAACTATCTGCTTTCTCTGATTTTTCAGCCTCTTTTTCTTGAAATTTCAATACTTATAGTCACCAAATCTCTTTTAAAATTAGTATTTTGGTCGTTGACGACTTGTACCTGTCATTTGAAATACGATTTCATTCCGATAACCTTCTTTCCCTGAGTACATATCAGGAGAATGCATTGTAGAAGGGTAAATTTCCAAAGTCTTTTCATTTAAAAAATTCTGTAAATTCTGAGGTAATTCATTAATGATAGCCTCTACTACCTCACTAGGGTCAATAGATATTCGGTAGGTTCTCCTGAAGAAGTGATTAATGTTTTTAAT
>JAHQWW010000151.1 GCA_029856365.1 Candidatus Hodarchaeota archaeon | reverse complement strand
TGCTGAAGTGCCAGTCACAGAGTCATTCGGAATTACTACAGAGCTCCGCTCCGAAACTTCAGGCTTTGCATTCAGTCAAATGGTTTTTAACCATTGGCAAAAAGTTCCTGGAGATCCAACAAAGCCTGAAGAAGAAGGAGGGAGTTTAGCACGGCAATACGTATTAGCCACTCGAAAACGTAAAGGATTCCATAACCCACTTCCACCTAAACCAGAAGATTATTATGATAAACTGTAGAGTTACGCGAGTGATTCTTCAGTTAAGGATAATAATAATTTTTCTATCTTTTTTCTTCTAATTTCTAGCATGATGTTACAATCATAAGATATTAAGCCTAAGTAAAGAAAAAACAGCGGATCCGGAGGGATTTGAACCCACGACATTCTGGTTACTTCAGGTCTCATTCCATGTTATGAACCGGTTTTACCTTCCGAAGCCAGACGCTCTATCCAGGCTGAGCCACGGATCCATTTAAAAACTGTCTTAACCATTTTTAGCGGTTTTTTCGTTCGTCTTCAGCACGAATTTTAACATGATGCCTGTGAATTGCGCATGATACACAGTAATACCTTACGTATGGTACACGAGCGATGTGGGCACCTTGCTGACGCAATTCCTTTCCGACAGCATAATCAACAAGAGTTTTATAACTAGTTTTTCTTTTAGCCTTATCTCTAGGTATCATTCGCTTACATGATGAGCATTGAACCTTGGAGAGAGTACCTTTTTTACCTTTACTTCTACCCCCGGATTTACGTTTCTTACCCAAAGAGGAAACCCCTTTTAATGTCTAACTCATTTTTTGAGTAGAAGATAATTTTTAATCGGCATTCCCGTTTTTTTGGAGGGTTCTTATAAACTAGAGGTAACCGTCCCAAACCAAGTAATAGGGTCTGTACTACCAGAAATTGCGATACCAAGAGTAATAACATCCCAAGGCTTACTATCGATATCCAATTAAGAAAAATAACTGAAGATTCATAGATTATATAATTTTCATTAACAAAAAATCATATTTTTAAACAGAACTTATTTGGAAAAACCTTTCAGAAGCCATTATTTGCTCATCACAGCGAAATTTGACATGTTCCTATGATCGATTTTTCTACAAATCGTTTTCTGTTAAGGTTGCTTTCCTTGTTAGGAAAACTGCTAAACTTTCTAAATTCAGTCGAATCGCCTGTGTTTGTCGAAAAAAGGGGGATATTTTTTTAAAGTTTTGTTCTATATATTGATAGGCATATTTTCGAACTTTTTCCAGCTTTTTGGCGTATTCTTTTGTATAACGTTCTGTTGTAGTGAGAAGTTCCGAGGTCAATTCGATAAATTCGGGAGCTTCCCCCCTTTGAACCATTTCTTGATATATTAGGTTATATAATCGTTCTTGATCATCTTTTTTCAGACCAATGATGAGAAAACTGGGAAATGGTAGCAAAATGAATATTAAAATTGAACTAAATAAGCCAAAAAACTGATTAAATTGAGCTAAACTTGAATCAGGTATGATCAACAGCCCTAGAATGATATTTACGACAGTTATCACAGTAGCTTGAAAAACACCTTGACTAAGCCAATAAAGCTTTCCAGCCAATTGTTCAAGCTGATCTTTGGCTGAGAATCGTATTCCTCTAAAACATAATATCGTGTAAATGAACAATGTCCAAGGAATGATGAGGAAAAGCAATATGAAACCATCTACTGAGCTTACAATCCCAATAAATACAATATTCAAGCAAAAAAGCAGAAGGAAAAGAGAAGGCAATGGAGATTTTTTCCTCAATTAATTGTTCTTAGGTTAACTTAGAAGATCTTTAAGTTCTGACACAAGACTAGAAATGTCTTTTTCTTCTTCCCGGAAAATCTCTGGAATTTTCCGACTGTAACGACGTAATACCCTAATAGCTAATCCCAAAGAATGGGCTTCATTAGACGCTCCTATTAAGATGAAGTCTTCCGCTGAACTTAATACAGTATACCCTTTTTCGCCACGAACTAAAACCTCCCACAAGTGTCCATGATCCATTCTGTCAACAACCATCCCACCTGTTGAGAGTACAGCTGCAGATAACGCGGAGAATAAATCTGGGTCTGCATCTTTCTCTGAGAAAAACGCAACACTCATTCCCGTTCGTGTTACTAATGCTAATGCTTCTAGGTCTGCATATCGAACGATTTCTTGTAATAATTTAATTAATTTCTTCTTTTGTTCTACTGTAAGCGCAAAAGCCATTTTTCCACCTTCAAAGAAACCTGTATAAAATTCCTACTTAGTTTCTGACTAATACAACAATGATCTATTAATATGAAGACTAACCTTTGGCAAAAATTTAAACCTTACTGTATTTCCTACTTAATTCAATAGAGTTGATCTAGTTGAGAAAGAAGTTAATTACGTTAGCTCTTGGGCAAATGGTCTTAGATAACGTGATTCACGATCATCAGGACACCCATCTAATCAAGGATCAAAATAGCTTGTCAATAGGAGGGCCGCCTTCTTTTGTGGGTATTTTAGGTTTTATTCTCTCAAAAATATTCCCATGGATAACCCCACCATTAATTTACGCCTATACGTGCCCCAAGGCTATTTCACTGTTAAAAGAATTCTCAGATTATAATTTGATTTCGAGGTACTTGATGATTCAATCCACATGCCCTTATTTTCGTTTACAATACTCTAGTGATAAGAATGAGAGAACTTTATTATTGAAGAATCCTCCTAAGCGGTTTAATCTGGCTGATTTTAATTGGGAGTTTGTTAATCCTCCAGTAGCTATAGTCGGTTCTGTTTATCATGAATTTTCAAATCATAAAATTTTTACTTCCTTACGTAACCTCTGCTCCTACATAGCTTTTGATCCCCAAGGATGTTTCCGCCAGGTTACAACAGAAGGTAATATAAAATTCCGCAACTGGTGGGATACTAAGATTATTAAAAATGTAAATTGCCTTAAAGTGTCAGAAACGGAAGCAAAATTCTTAAAATTAGGAACTCATTTTGTAGAAATTATAACCAAGATCTTAGAAACACCTGTAACATCTGTACTTCTCACCCGAGGAAATAACGGTACTATTTTAGGTGTAAGAAATCCTGATATTCATATTTACGATATTCCTGCATATTCAGGAGGTACAATTGTTGATAAAACAGGAGCGGGGGATATTTTTCTTTTTACCTTTGTAATTCATTTTTTGACTTTTAACAATGAACTAGACGCGGTTGCTTTTGCTACAAGTGTTACTTCCCTCTTTATTGAACAAAAAAGATTTAGAGGAAGGTTCACTAAAGATATAATTGGTTTACGACAAGAAAAAATCAGGAGTAAGATCATTGAATTTTTGAGGTAGTAATTGGCCTTATCCCTTGTTTACCAAACTCTATAGGAAATACTCTAGAATCGACTCCCAATAATTTCTTAATCCCTAGTACCCTCTCATATAACCTCGTCTCCGTATTAAGAGTCATAGCAAACTCCAATACTACATCACTATAATGAGAAAAGATATTTTCGACATCGTGACCATGAACTCCTCGTACCATGGTAAGAAAATGCCATCCATTTGAACCTTTAATCACTTTGGAATATTCATTCAGAAATCGTAAAACTGATTTCAAACTAGACTGAATCAACATGTAAGTGACTGTGTTAACCACAGAGTCAAATGCAGGAATGGATTTATCCCCTTTATATTCCACTATTTTTCGAAAAAGATTATGAGATACTATATTTACAGCGTCTCCTTCCCATTGAAGCGTTTTAGATTGTTTTTGTCTAGCTGATGGACTTAAGTCATTAAATTGCCAAGGGAGAACGTCTAATTTCCATCCAAATGTGGCCAGATCGTGGTGAATTTCACTTTTAGGTCTGTCTAACGACGTATAAATAGCAGGAATGCCAGTCTTAGCACGTGTAACTAATAATTGGTGCATAAATGTGGTAAATCCTGATCCTGGATCGCCTATTATAAGAATAAGAGCATCTCGAGGGATACCTATTATGAATTCATCTATCACTGGTATTCCGATTGGAATTAGTTCCCTACTCATGAAACATTCCCCAGATATAGATTTTGTGGGAGAAATTAATAAAAATTTTAGAATTCATACAACAATTCTTCATTATAAATGTTCGATGACATGTTATTCTATTTTAATAAACAGAATGTTGTTTCCTCGGAGGAATGCTTGACCATAACGTTTGCTAATTTTCCCATCTTCAACTTCAGAACAGTCTTCCAAGATCAGATTCATATATTGGTCTGTGATTCGGAGACGTCCAGTATATAGCTGGTTACTTTTGAGCTGAACTGTTATTATTTTTCCCACAGATTTTTCTAACGTTTGCAATGGCTGTGACATTGTAATAATTCCTCATTGAAGTTCTGGTAGTGGCAATCCACTTAATTCGATCCTTATAATTTTTAATTCTAAAAATTTTTCTTCTTTTTTAAAAGAGATTTTTGAATGTCATTCTTCTTCTGATGAATAATCGTGTTTTTCTTCATAATCAGGATGATATTGTGCAATATAATCTTCTTTGAAATCAATCAGTAGTTTTTCAATATCTGACTCGGTGTTCATTTCCACTTTAGATGATTGTTTAGCCTGTGAAATCGCCATTCTTCTTTGACGAAGTCTTTCACGAAGTTTTAATTCTCTTTTCCTAATTTCTTCCTTAATCCCTACATCTGTAAGGTAAAGCCCATCATAAACCCAAACCTCTAGTTTAGGTTGATTCAAGTCTTGAATACGTACTGAAAAATCTAGGAGAGGTAATTGAAGACAGGGAACACAATTATCTTCGAACTGGGTTAAAGCTTGATCAGAAAATTTAGCTGATTCCTCCGGGATAATTACTCCTCTAATTCCAATATCAATCATTTTTTGAGCTGTTTGAGCCCCTCCACCACTTGGATCGAGAACCAACACAATATCTCCATCATTCAAACCATATTTTTTCTCTGTCTCTCGAATTGCAGAGTCAGAAAAGGATTTTACAACTTTCAATGGAATTTCTCGTCCTTGTACCCAGAAATTTTTGATCTGCTTCAATTTCTCCATTTCTTGTTGGTTTTGACGAAGAATCCGCCTAATTTCTTGATTTTCTTCTCTTATCCTCCCTACTTCTCGATCTACTGCCACAGGAATTCTTTTTTGCATCAAATCCGAGCGTTTCAATCTTTCACGCTCGTATTTATCCTTCCAGTTTTTTATTTTTTCTGCCCCTTCCCGCGCCTGTTTTCGCCAGAAAATTACTTCACGATCTAACTTATTCATTTCTTCATATATTGCTTCAATTTTTACTTGCAGCATTTCATTCTCGTGTTTTAGTGATAAGGTCAATTGATCATATTCTTCTTCAACTTTGAGGGCTTTTTGGGTAATCATTTTTCCTTGGGTCATTTCAATTGCATTTGAAATGCTATTTCCTGCTATAACAAGTCTCTGAATTTCATATAATTTTGAAATTAATTCAGGATGAGAATCTTGAACAATATGATTAATCTTCATTAACTGTTCTTTTAGAGAATTGAAAGCTCTAATTGCCCCAAAAAGTGCATCCCGCTCATGAGAATTCAGATGACTATAATTTACTGTTACATCTCTGTAATCTTGCAAATATTCCCGTTTAGCAGCTGCAGACATCAGAACAGAAGGGGAGATTAACTTTGCCCCAGTAATTCTTGCAATTTTTTCGACTGTTGCAGGAATAGGGGTCACATCAGCAGCAACACAACAGATCTTTCCGAAATTGGATGCAGTCCTAATAATCTCCGAGATTCCACATTCCCGTTTAGACTTTAAATATAAAACATAACCTTTCATTAAATCAACAACAGCAATTCCTGTTGTTGTGCCAGGGTCGACTCCTAAAATGATGTTTTTAAGGGAGCGACTTGTTGGAGCGATACTTACATCAAGTGGTTGAAAATCAAGATTAGCTTTAGTTATCCGTTCTAAAGTAACACGAACAAGATCTGTTGTCAGGGGTTTAATCAGGGTTTGAAGATCAGGAATAATTTCTTTTTCGAGATGAGCAATATAGACTCGCCGTTGAGAATACTCAAACACTTCCCACGTGATTTCTTTCTCACGTAAGATCAGTTCGACTTCATCTGCCGCATGGATGACTGCAGCACGACTAATCCTCTCATAACGTGGAGCTGACCATCCACCTCGTCCATGACTTTTTTTCTTTGATATACGAATACGAATCTCTTCTTCAAAAGCTAATATTTCATGTCCAACATGTTTTTGGCATAAACGAGCACACACTTCCGCTGTTTCAAGTGAGTTTAGTTTTTTAGAACTTAAGGAATAACTAAGTTCTTTTTTCAACCTATGTTTTTGGATAAGGGTAGTAATCTTTTCCATTCCTGTTCGTGGAGATCCAGTAACCTGAACTAACATTGTACTTACAGGGATTTTCTGAAGAAATCGTACTATGCCTTTTGCGCTGGGTGATAGCTCAAAAATGTTATCCATGGCGATATAATTAGGTTTTAAGTCTTCAATCTTTTTAAATAGATTTCTTCGATTGAGCTTAGGATATTTATTAATGCGATCTTGTGTGAGAATAACAAGTGAAAATATAGAGCCCTTACTTGCTTTATTCGACCGAGCTAGGATATCTAATCCAAATATAATAGATGAATCTAGCATAATCACAAAACCGATGGTGTCTCCAAATTATCGAAATATTTCAGCAACAATTCTGAAACATTCATCTTGATAGTTAATTGGAATTTCTTCTTAAAGTAGTTAAGAATATTATCTAAATCTCTAGTTAATATCCTCTCAGCCTGTTCAGACTGTGTCTCGATACATTGTGGCCAATCAAAAAAGACTGGATAATTATCTTCATTCAAGCGAATGTTATATTCGCTCAAGTCACCATGTATATAGCCCACTTTTACTGCACCTTGCATTTCATGGATAATATTGATAAATAAAGTTAGAATCTCCTTTTTTGATTCAAATTCATTTTTCTTTATTCGATACAAATCCTGCCCTATTATAATATGCATAGCCACGATATGGCGATTTTGAGCAATCGGTTTCGGAACACTTATCCCCGCTTCAGAAAGGTCACTTAAAGCTTTAAATTCTCGTTCTGCTGACAATCGGCTCTCATAAAGTGGGGAAATGTGGCTTTTTTCTGCAATAAAAGCCCGAGATCTCTTTGTTGCACGGAAATCAAGTTTCCCCAATCTGTGTATTTTTAAAATAAATTCATCATTTTCATCGTCTACGGCCAATCGAATATCACTTTCTTTTCCTGATCCAACTTCTGGCCCGATTTGAGCGACTATTCTTTTCTCAACTAGAGCTTTCAACGCTAGGGCATCATAGCCTATAAATGTTAACGCTGCTCCAAGATAATGACGTTGAGCCATAAAAATTAGCTTATATTGCCGAAGTCTATACAGAGCTTTTTGAACTTTCTTTTCTGAATAATGTATATATGCTGCAATCTCCTCTATCGGTACAATCTCATATTTTGCCATTAAAACCTCAATAACAGATAGTAATCTAAAATCAAATTGATTTAACTTAAGAAAGAATTCTACTATTGATAATGGCATCCTAATACCCTAGGTAGTGATCATAAGTCAGTAAGTGCAACTATCGTCATTAGTTCAAAGGGATAGAAAGATCTGATCCCTAAACTTCGGGAGACCGTCTTATTCATCATAGGGGGTAATAAAAGGGCAAAATTCCTTTTATTATCTCTTCATCTTGCGCTGTTAATCGTTTAAGATAATTCTATCTATTCCTTATATATAGAATTTTCTATTAAATGTTTCGCAATTAGGTTGAAAATAGCTTATATTCTATTTCTATTGAAAATACTAGGATAATTTGGTGTATATTCCTTAAAACGCACAAATCTAGGAAAAAAACCTCATCTTTCATATATAATAGAGAGATTGGAGTGGTTAATTCATCAGAATACCTTTTTTTACCTGAATTTG
>JAHQWW010000150.1 GCA_029856365.1 Candidatus Hodarchaeota archaeon | reverse complement strand
AGACTTTGATATTCTTTTTATAATTCCTAATGGTGGAGTTCCAGTTGGATTGGGTTTACTTGAATTTCCTTTGGTTTCACCTCTAAAAGTATTTGATCTTTTAATTGTGCGGAAAATACAGATTCCAGGAAGTACAGAGGCAGGTATGGGAGCAATGACTCCTGATGGCCAAATCTTTTTGAATGAACAACTTGTCACTCGATTATCAGTGTCAAATTATCATCTGGAACAACAGATTGAAAGGGCAAAGCATGAGGTGGAAAAACGGAGACGGAGTTTTCAACTACCCCCCTCACCAAAAGTATATGGCAAGAAAGTCATCGTCGTTGATGATGGGATCGCTTCTGGTTTCTCAATGTTAGCTGGAGCGAAATGGTTGAAGAAACTTGGTGCAGAAGAAGTACTCATCACTGTACCAACAGCTCCGATTAGCTCAGTAAATCATTTAGAACCACATGTGGACAAAATAATATGTTTAAACATTCGAGATCGCTATCCGTTTGCTGTAGCTGATGCGTACAAGGATTGGTATGACTTATCTCTGTCAGAGACAAAAAAATATATTGATGAGATAAGAATGCTTCAAAAAGTAAGTTAAGTTAAATTGTTTTAAGAAAAGGTTTCTTTACAGTCTACTCATCCTATTGGAATAATGTCAGCAGTTTTTAAAAATTAAGAGGATGATTTAGTTCTTCAAGTTCAAAATTCCTTAGGTGAAAAAAATGGGTTATATTTCGATATTACCAGAAATTTTTATCTCTGATATCGATATTGGGGCAATAGCATGGAACATTCTCTTTGGCGTAATTATTGCAATGGTCTATATAAAAGGGATAATTGCGTTGATGGAAAAATTGGTTGATTCAGGCAACCTTTCATCTGATCTTTCTCGGAAGATTATTCATATATCTGCAGGCTCGTTTATATGGATCTGGTTATTCATGAACACCTCGAATGCAGGTTTTTTCTCTTACATGCTAAATATTACCGTACCATTCGTATTCTTTCTAACATTTCTTAGCAAAGGAATGAAAGGCTCTCCAGACGATCCAGACGTCAAAACAATGACAAGAACGGGTGATCCACGAGAATTAATGAAAGGACCCCTGTATTTCACCATCGTCATGATGGTAGCGGGAACAGCTCTATATGGAAGTTATGCAGGTATGTTCATGATGGCGATTGTAGGTTGGGGTGATGGTATAGCCCCATACATTGGAATGAGATGGGGAAAACGAACATATAAAACTCTTGGTAGGGAAAAAACACTTGAGGGTTCTATTGGATTCTTACTCTTTAGTATCATGGGATGTTTGATCTTTTATATCCTCCTTGGCGTCATTGGAGGAATTGATTTTGGAACCAATTCAATAATTCTTGCTGATCCAGGAGACAATGTCGATATCACAGTTATTGTCATTGTAATGGTCATCCTTAGCGTTGTTGCAATGATCATTGAAGCTCTTTCACCTTCAGATCTAGATAACCTGTTAATCCCTGCTTCGACATTGATTACATTACTCATCATCGATATTGTATTGGGTAATCCTTTGAATGGTTTCCTACAACTCTTTCCAGATTTAAGCCTCTAATAGTAGGGGATCTCAATCCCTCTTTTTTCCATGAAATGGATAAAAATCCGTTTTTATTTTGGACAAAGATATGTTTTAAGAGTAAAAACATCACTTCTCCCTCCAGTTATGATACTAATTCTTTTTGATCAAGATATGCCACTTATTTTTTTCATTACTGTCAATATTTTCTATTAAATGTTGTTTAAGATTCGAGATCACTATAAGAATTTCCTTTCGTGAAGTTTCCTCCCCTCTTGTGCCAACAAATTTAATGGTTTGACCTTTTGTGGCATTTTTTATTGTTTTACGAGCTCTAATTAATGGAATTGGGCATGATAGGCCTGTTATGTCAACAATGAAATCAGGTTCTTCTTCTTCATTACTCATTGAATTCTCTTATCCCTCTAAGTCTTTTATTGATCGTCCATTCTTCTCAAGATAATTAATTATTGCTCTTTGAAGTGCATCCACAGCTAGATTCGAACAATGCATCTTTTGTTTTGGAAGGCCGCCTAAATCATCAGCTACTTGTTTTTTTGTGATTTTATAAGCTTCTTTGAGCGTTTTACCCTTTGCCTTTTCTGTTGTTTTTGAACTAGTAGCAATGGCGGCAACGCAGCCAAAAGTCTTGACTTTAATATCTTCGATCACATCAGTTTCATCGTTGACTTTAATATAGATCCACATTACGTCTCCACAGACGGGATTTCCTACTTTTCCAAGTCCACTGGGATTCTCAATTTCTCCCATGTTCTTAGGATTCATAAATAATTTCATTACTTCTTCAGAATATATATGAGCCATTTTAATCATCTTCCGCATCATTAATGTCATGATGATGTTCTTCTTCAATAATCGCTCCCTGATCTTTCAAATCTTGCCATTCCCTCATAAATTCGGCATTCATTGGACTAATTGCCCTTAGTCTTGCAATAATACTAGATAAATGTTCAATAAATTGATCTATCTCTTCCTTGGTGTTGTACTTACTTAATCCTATTCGAACACTACCATGACTAACTTCAGTTGGCAATCCAATCGCTGAAAGAACGTGACTTGCTTTCAATTGTTTTGATGAACATGCTGACCCTGTTGCAATCATAAAATCTAGTAAATCTAAGTGTAGTAATATGGATTCTCCCTCAACATAACTGATTACAACTGAGAAATGATTAGGTAGTCGTTTCTCCGTCTTAGTCGGACCAGTAATTTGGAAATCGGAGATTTTTTTCTCAAAAGTTTGCCATAAATAATCTCTTAATTCTGCAACTCTTTCATTAATTTCCTGAGAATATATTTCCACAGCTTTTGCAAAACCTACAATGCTTGGAAGGTTTTCAGTTCCACCTCTTTTTTTGTTTTCCTGAAGACCACCGTCAATAAGTTTCTGAATCTTAAGGCCCTTCTTGATATAAAGTGCTCCAACACCTTTAGGCCCATGAATCAAATGACTAGTTATTGTTGCTAAGTCAACAACTGATGCATCAAAAGGAACCTTGCAAAAACTATAAGTTGCTTCAACATGCAGTGGAACATTATATTCATGACAGATATAGGCAATTTCCTTAATGTCCTCGACAGTACCAATCTCGACATTACCATGCGGAACTGAAACTAAAAGAGGGGTATCATTACTATCACTAAGAAGTTCTCGTAGATGATTACGGTCAATAAATCCTTTTGAATCGACCTTTATTAGTTTAACGATAAAACCAAGTTTTTTTAATGCTGATAAGCTATCCAACACCGTGGAATGAGACACATTTGAAGCAAGAAAGGTTTTCCTTTCTTTTCCAATATTAGCAAACGCTATTCCTTTCACTGCAAAATTGTTCGATTCTGCCTGACCTGACGTGAAAATAATTTCAGAGGGTTTTACATTAATTTTAGCTGCAATAGTCTCTCGTGCTGAATCAAGAGCTTCTTTTGCTTCAACTCCAAAAGAATGACCATAATCTGAGCTAGGTGGACTGATTATTTCTGTAAAGTATGGCATCATAGCCTCAATGACCGCTGAATCAACCCTTGTTGAAGCGTTGTTATCAAAATATACCTTCAAAATGAAAACACCTTCAGTAATTCACTGTTAAGTTCTTCATTAGGCCAATAACAATAGTTTATTTTAACTATTATCTTACGGAAAAATTAGTAAACAGGATAAAATTTACTCAAAAGATCAATTATTGAGAGTTTCCTACAAACATTGATTTATTTCAACTCAAAAACTTAGTTCATAACTCCAAGGGTCTCTTTAATTATTTTCGCTGCAGCAAAAGCAGTGATATTTGATTGATCATAGTCAGGGCAAAGTTCTACAATATCAAAGGCGAAAATAGGCAAATTTGACAATTCTTGAATGAAATTAATTATATTACGGGTTGTTAATCCTCCTGGTTCTGGATTTCCTAAACCAGGTGCAAATGCAGGATCTAAGATATCTAGGTCTATAGATAAGTAGATTTGGTCAATTGTTGGCAAAAATCTCTTTTCAATTAAGTATGCTGTTGCAGCTGTTCCTTTTTCTTGAAATTCGTTCGTTGTTATAGTTGTTATTCCTGCATTCTTAGCAAATTTTCTTTGTTCTTTGGTACTAGCCCGAACTCCAACTTGAATTATATTACTTGGTTTAATCTTTGTTTGATCAATAATGCGTCTTATAACACAGGCGTGGGAATACATATTTCCCTTATATTGATAATATAAGTCAGGGTGAGCATCTAGGTAGATAATACCAACCCTATTATCGCGAAATAGTCCTATTTGTGAGAGTGAATAGAAACAGAAATAAGTTATTAGATGATCTCCTCCTAGTAATAGCAATCGTGGGTTCTTCTTCACATCATAGATTCTGCTTAAAGTGGCTAAAATCTCTTTTCGGGTATTCATCGCATCATTCGTTGAAATCTCAACATTTTTAGAGTCAAATATTTGCCATTTATCTTTAATATTTATACCAGCTTCAGTATAAGGATTATATAACTCGCTTGAGGTTGCTTGACGAATTACGGTTGGTGCTTTTGCACATCCCTTCCTATAAGAAGAGGAAACATCCCAAGGAATCCCTAGTGCTATTAAATTGGCTTCATCAATATCATCAATAGTTACTCCAAAAAAAGATGAAGAAAACAAGTTTTTTGAGGAACCCATATGTCTAGACATCCTTCGAAAGAAAAGATATACAATAAAATGTATCGTTTTGATTTATCTATAAAGCTAATAGTGTGACTCTGTCCCTAAAAGGGATTCTCACTTTATTTTATAATTCCTTTTCTGATAACGTAATTCTTCACCAAGATTATTTATTGGAATTCTCACCTGTTCCATAGTATCTCTATTTCTTATCGTTACCTGTTCATCTTCCAATGTTTCGTAGTCGATTGTGACACAGAATGGTGTTCCAATTTCATCATGCCTTCTGTACCGTTTTCCAATTGAACCACTGTCATCATAGTAAGCAATAAATCCATCTGTTCTTAGATTCTCGAAAATTTCTCGCGCTTTTGCAAAAATTTTTTCACCTTTCTGTAATGGGAAAACAGAAACATCATAAGGTGCTAATCGTGGATGGATTTTCAAGACAATTCGTTTTCGTCCTTTAACAACTTCCTCAGTATAACCTTCAGCAATTACAGTGAGTAAGATTCTACCTAGACCAACTGAAGGTTCAGCAACAACATAAGGAATGTATCGAATTATACCTTCTTCTGTTTGCTCCATGAACTCCATTTTCGATTTAGAAAATTCCTGATGTTGTGCTAAGTCAAATTGAGTTCTATTAGCGCATCCCATAAGTTCCTTCCAACCAAAAGGATATTTATATTCCAAATCCCAAGTATCTAAGGCATAATGACTTAATTCAGTTTCCATATGTTGTCTTAATCGTAACATTTCAGCTCGAATTCCTAATGCTTCAATGAACCAGCGTATAAAAATTGTAAGCCAATAAGCTTGCCATTTATTCTTGAATATTCTTTTTTCCCAGGCTTTCCCCACTGATATCTTTCTATAATCCTCTTCAAAATTCTGGTCTTGCTCTATTTGTGACAGAATATTAAGCTCATATTCAGCTATCTCGTCAAAATCTGGGCAGTCATTCGTTTTTTCAGGATTTGAAAAATATTCAAATTCCATAAGTTCATATTCTCTTACTCGAAAGAGAAAATTACGAGGAGAGATCTCATTTCTGAAGACAATTCCCGTATGAGCTATTCCAAACGGCATTTTTACACGTGTAGAATCAACGACATTTTTAAATCCAGAAAAGATGAGTTGAGCATTCTCTGGTCGTAAATAGGCAACAGAAGCCGAATCTTGTACTGGGCCTATATGTGTGTTGAACATTAAATTAAATGTAACTGGTTCACCAAGATTTCCTCCACATTCAGGACAATTGACTTCTTTTTCTTTAATGATCTTACTTAATTCGTCGATTCCCAAGTTTTCAGTATTTATATTCAGCTGGTCTTCCACTAAATGGTCTAATCTATGTTTTTTCTTACACTTTCCCTGACAAAAGATTAAGGGGTCATTAAAACTTGTTAAGTGGCCTGATGCTTCCCAAATCTTGGGATGAGTAATTATTGCGCCTTCATAACCCACAATATCATCACGATTTCGTACAAAGTCTGTCCACCATGCATCTTTGATTCGATTCTTTATTTCAACTCCTATGGGACCGTAATCCCAAAATCCAGCTAAACCTCCATAAATATTACCAGTAATAAATGCAATTCCAGTTTTATTCGCAAAGGCCATTATTTTTTCGAGAAATAGCTGCATTTCCTTGTCATTCTGTCCAGTTTTCACATCAATCGCCTATAATGTTCTTTATTGCCTAACTTAGTTTTCATTAAACGTTGATTTTTGGTTTTATTTTGGTCTCTTTCAGAATAATATGATATAATTGTTTAATGGTTTTCTGAAGAGATTTCTTGCTTTTTGAGCTAATTTTTTCCCTAAATAAAAGAAGAATCCCTGAGATTATTTTCGTGACGATTTTCTCAAGAAAATTTAAATTTCCTAAATGTCATTTAACACTCAGAATTGGTTATTTAAATATTGGTCTATCCTTTAAGATTAGGATCTTTTTGTTAAGATTTTGTTTCTTTTCAAATGTAACGATTAAACTTACTTTTTGATAAAAAATTGTTTCTTTTCGCAAGAAGGTTAGATTCAAGAGTTGCTGAGATCGATAAAGAAGGTGTGGGAAAACTGATGAAAATCTGCATTACCTTAATTAAAGTTGGAAATTGTGATAAACATGGTGGTAATCCTGAAAGTATTGAGCTTTGTTATAAATTAAGATTGGATTATGTGTCCTGTTCCCCTTATCGAGTTCTTGGTGTTACTGCAGTATAAACTTCTCTTCATTCAGAAAAGCAAGAAACTTCAGATCTAAATAATCCATCCTAGTACAGCATGGAACATTCTTATAATATTTAATGCAGCTTGAAATTCTGGTGTAGAAGTCATTTTACGTTGTCTTTGTTTGTTTTGGTTTGTAATCAAATGTTTGTCTTGATATTCGATGAATTTGTAACTTTCGAGAAATAGACGAATAATTTTAAAACTTAAAGAAGTGAATTTCTAAAAAACTAAGCTTTTATCCAAGAAAAATCGGATTGAAGCCGATTCAACTATAGATCATTAAGAAAATATGATAGACCCTTTATTCACCTATATCGTTAATGCTGTAGGTATGAAATGAGGAAATTAAATATTGAATCGAATTACTGAGCACCCCATTCTTTCTATCCCCGAATCGAAGGAACTAAAATTCTTTTGGAATGGGAAACTAATGAGGGGATTGAAAGGAATGGTTATTTCCTCAGCACTGTTTATGAATGGTGTCAAAATATTCGGGCATCATCCTAAAGATAACAGCCCCCAAGGAATTTTTTGTGCAAATAATCAGTGTGCACAATGTACAGTGCTTGTTAATGGAAAACCTGTAAAGTCTTGTATGACCCCATTAGAGGAAGGTATGCAAATACAAAGCTGTTGTGGTCTACCTGAACTCTTAGCAGATGATTCACCAGTTACATTTGGAAAGACCCCTTTTGTTGAAACAGATGTTCTTGTGATAGGTGCAGGACCTGCAGGCCTGTCCGCAACAAAATATCTTGGTGAAAAAGGTGTTAAAGTTATCCTAGTTGATGATAAGGATCGTGTTGGAGGGAAACTCGTCCTACAAACTCATAAGTTCTTTGGTTCCATACAAGATGTATTTGCAGGAAAAAGAGGTATTGAAATTGCCGAAATTCTCGGTAAAGCAGTAGAATCACTTTCAAATGTAGATATATGGTTATCAAGCACAGCTGTTGCCGTTTTTAGTGATAAAATGATCGGAATCCTGAAAGAAAAGGAATATACATTAGTTAAACCAAAAAACCTTCTTGTTGATACAGGAGCTAGGG
>JAHQWW010000149.1 GCA_029856365.1 Candidatus Hodarchaeota archaeon | reverse complement strand
AATCATCATCTCGGATTTAAGCTTAGGATGATAAAAATGCTGCCATTCTGGTTTACTCAAGTTCCATTCGGCAAGAGCTCTTAAAGCTTCGTCTCGGTTAGTTATTTCAATGTCAGGAATAGCTCTTGGCCCCCAACTCCCATCTTCTTGATCTTCCCATAGTCCAATTAATGAGAAAGTGTAAAGGCTTCCAACTGACACGCATCCATACTTTTCTAGGTAGCGGAAGACTTTCAGGAACGCCCAGGGCGGTTGAGTGTCTGTCATGACTCTACATTGTTCGTTTCCAACAGCAGCTATGCCTCGTTCAACACGATCTTTAATTTCTGGATAAAGTTCTTTCTCATAAAAATCAGCTGTCCATTGAGCTGATTTTCTTAATGTACCTAAGACATAGAGAGAATACATTGACTTTTCATCTAGTGGTGCAGGGATTGCTTTATTAAGAGCACAAATGGCTGCCCAATAATGACAACTACGAAATTCATTATGAACTGCATTAATTAGGAGTTCATCATCATATTCTCGACCAGTCACCTTTTCAAGCCACTTAATTCCATCGTGCATTTGTCCAACAATATAGTTGATTCTGCTATCTGTCAGTTCTCCATACGGGCCAACTGAGACGTCAATACTATACATCGGAATGCCGCCTTCTAGTGAAGAAGCTACTTGATACCATTTAGAATGGGAACAACAAATATGATCTTGCCAGATAAAATCAGCTTTTGGGAATTCCTCAGAAAATTGTGGCCAAGCATATTTGTTTAGGAGAATTGATCCCCAATAATTGCGCATGTATGAGCAGAGATCGCGCGCATACCCCTTTGTTTCTATCGCTTCTTGGCATTCTGTTGCAAATTCTTTATTCCATGCAACAGTTGCTCCATAAGGTTCGCCAGTTAAGGCCCATACGTCTTCACCCAAACCAGAAGGAATGGCGTCAAAAGACCATGCACCACCTGCCCAGCGAATTCCTCCTTTTTCATGCGCCTCTGCAAAATCCTTGTAATAATTTTCTCGAAGAGATTTAGCTTTTCCCCAGCACTTTAATCGTTCTGTAGGATATTTTGTTGAACTCATCATTATTCCTCCTAAAATAGATCCTCCTCCCGTATTATTTCAAGAAATGCCTCGACACGTGTCTTAAATTGGCCAATAGGAACTGTAACATCTAGTTCAAGGAACAAAGTTGAAAGGCCATTCTTTTCCAAAGTCTCTTTAATGATTGGAATGTCTAATTCATGAGGGTCACAGAATTTCTGTTGAATTAAGATAGCTCCTTGAGCATCATAATCTTTTGCCATCTGTACAATATGGTCGAGTCTTGTTCGCTGGGGCCAATCTTTGCTAGGACATGGAACCCTTTTTACATATCGTTCAGCAATTGCCGTTAACGGGTCACCTGTTGGATTTACTTCCTTTTGGAAATATCGTGTACCTGTACAGTGATCATCAGTTACAAATGTCGCTCCTAGCTCCTCAACCATTGATATAAATTCAGTATCATCATCTTCAGAGCCCAAGATCATAAGTCGTTCACCAGGATCCCCAATGTTTCTTGAGGGAAGTTGCTGTAGAAGCGATTCTAATGCCTTGTTGTGATCATGTTTATCAGTTGTCTGACTTGATACCACCATGTACATTGCTTCCAATCCAGTCAATGGTGGATTGATACCCTTTCTTAGTTCATACACTTGTTTCATAAGACGCCTATTCATATTAATGAGCTCAATTCCGCGTCTGAGATCTTCATCTGTGATCGTTCGACCTATCCAGTTTTCAATAGACGTTTTGAACTGAACTAATTCTTCTCTTAAATAGGGAATAGCATGAGGACTTTGAACATGCATTGGATGAGGCAAATAGTAACTATAATCTGTAGGGATATGAATATCCCAGCTTGTATATGCCTGTCTGACGTGTAGACAGCTCTGAGCAATCATAATTCCATCAAGATAGTCGAAGCGTCCTTTAAGTCCCTGTGCCAAACAATCTCTACAAAATGGACAGAACATCGCAAAAATATGGGGTTCAGTAACATCTTGGGGTTCATGGCTACCTAAAATGCGAACAGGAAGAATATTTGCTGCATATAGAATCTCCTCGGGAACGTAAGTGCAAAAATACCCCATTACTTTACCCCCTGTACGTTCTTTCCATGCTTTTGCGTAATCGTGTCGATTTTTGTACCAATCCTTGAATTGGTCAAACAATTCTTTCTCTTCTTTATGTACAAGTTCCATCAAATTGAACACCTTTTATTGATCCAATTGGCTGTACTTATTCTTCATAACTTTTTCTTTAGTGTAATAAAACTACTTTTGGTCATTTCCAAGATTCTAAAAAACTCTAATAGATCACTAGAAGTCCACTTAACAGATGTATAAACAATCTTGACTTTTTGTGATTTAAATTCTTCAAGTAACTTTTCTCCGAGTTTTTTTCCCACCCCCTTTGCTGTATGTGAGGGATCCACTCCCAGGATTTCGATCCAACCCCCATTTTCAATGCCAAAGAGCCAGGGATGCACTGTTCCAATCATAAATCCTACAACCTTGCCTTGGATTTCTGCAACGAGACAAATACTGTTGTTTTTTAGATAATGTAATATTTCAGATCTCCACATTTCGGGTCTATTGAACCCGGATATTTTCTTATCAAGATCAGTGATTTCAGAAATATCTTCTTCTTGCATTTCTCGGATATGGATTATTTCATCAAAACTCATCTTGACCATCTCAAAGTATCATAATAAGTTACTATTTCTTTTTCAATCTTGAAACACGAATGATTTTTACTCGTTTCCCAATCCAACTCTTCGGTAAATATACACGACCTGTATTACCACTTTGTTTCACTTCTCGATCAAGCATTTCAAATCCAATAACTTTGAATTCTGAAGGTTGGTCTTCAACTGCTTCGGTCACAATGTTCGCTGTATTTTCTCCCACTTCAAGCTTTTTAGCAGGTGTTTCGGGGATTATTGGAGCCTCCTAAATTCGAATGATTGATACAAGGAGTGTATTATAAGTGTATTGTAAGTGCTAGGGCCCTACATTCTTTTAAAGGGATAAAAAAATGAATTGTTTTAGAATAATTCTCCACAATTTCTATAATTCTATCCGCATTATAGTAGATTGAACCTATCTTTAAGATTGAGATGTGAAATGACTGAACAAATTAGGATCATGTTCCACGCAACCTTTAGAGAAGTTACTGGGAAAAGAGAAATTGAAGAGAAGCTTGAAAAAAATCGTACGGTAGAATATTTTTTGGATAAATTAGCAAAAAAATATGGAAAAGCATTCAATGGTATAATTGATCCAAGAACAAGTAAAATTTCTACTGAAGTTTTGATTATGATTAATGCTAGAGCTATTAGAACAACAGATATAATATTAAAAGACAAGGATGTTTTAATAATATCACTACCTCTTGGCGGTGGTCAAGAAGAAAAAGTGGATATGTGATTATGATATGAATGAAGTCAGATGTTTAAATTGTTTGAAACGATTTGAGGTCCAATTAAAGGCTGAAGAAGCTGCTTGTCCAAACTGTGGAACCCGGTATAGAATTTCTTGGCCAAGACCAGATCAACCTAAAATACGTGGATCAGCATAAGGTACTTGAGGTAAAATTCATGGTCTGGAAAAGGAACATTGCTTATGTTGATTTATCTCAAGGAAAAATCACAAAGAAAAGGGTACCAAAGTCACTTCGGTTAAAGTATTTAGGGGGTCGTGGGATCAATGCATACTATTTGTTTAATCATATTTCACCTGGAATAGATCCCCTAGGCCCTGAAAATGCATTACTTATTGGAACAGGATTACTCACTGGAATTCCAGCACTTGGTGCAGGCAGATGTGATATTGCAGCAAAGTCACCCTTAACAGGAGCAGTGGGGAACTCCAATATTGGAGGTTTCTTTGGTCTGGAGATGAGATTGGCTGGTTTTGATAATTTAATTATAACTGGAAATGCGGAGAAGCCTATTTACCTTTGGATAAAGGATGGAGAGATAGAAATCTTAGATGCAAGCCATCTCTGGGGAAAAGATACTTTTGATACTCAAATTCAGATTCGTTCTGATCATAATGATGAGGAAATAAAGAGTATAGTCATAGGTGTTGCTGGAGAAAAACTCGTGCGTTATGCTAATATTAGAACTGGGATGAAAAATTCTGCAGGACGAGCAGGTATGGGATGTGTTATGGGTTCCAAAAATTTAAAAGCCATAGCTGTTCGTGGAACGATGGATATTGAATTTTCATATCCAGAAAAATTATTGGAATATAGCTCACAAATGAACGAAATGATTACTAGTTCTCGTTGGGCACGGGCACAATCAAAATGGGGTACGCTTATCATTTATAGTAACACCAATACTACAGGGCTAATCCGAACTAGAAACTTCCAGAGAAATTTGTTAGAAGGAGGAGAAGACCTGGAGCCTGAAAACATGGATAGGTATACCGTAGGGATGTCTGGTTGTTATGGTTGTAGTGTGCATTGTCGACATCGCTATGTATTGGAAAAAGGGCCATATGCCCCTATTTTCGCAGAAGGACCTGAATATACCTCTCTTGGTGCTTTTGGAACAATGATCGGCTGCAAAAAAATGGAAACAGTATTAGTTGCTAATCATTTGGTAAATAAGTATGGTATCGACACATTAGAGGTTGGGGGGTTGTGTGCATGGGCCATGGAACTTTGGGAGAAAGGAATACTCACGGGAGAAATAACAGATGGATTAGAACTCGAATGGGGAAATGAAGAAGTTCTATTCGAGCTTATCCGCAAAATATCCTATAGGGAAGGTTTTGGTGACCTACTCGCTGATGGTTTCAAGCCTGCAATAACGAAAATAGGTAAAGGATCAGAATATTACGCGATGCAGATTAAAGGGATGAGTAATTTACATTCAGACGAACGACCAACTCCAAGTCTAGCTTTAGGAATAGCAACTGCAACACGGGGAGCCGATCACCTCAGAAGTCGTCCAGCTATAGACCTTTATGGATTACCTGAAGAGCTCTTAGAGGAGATATATGGTGGTCCTGTTTCATCAGATTATACATCTTATGAGGGAAAAAGTCGTGAGGTTTGGTGGCAAGAACTTCTCTATGCTGTCACAGATTCAATTGGGGTATGTAAGTTTCAAACAGTATTCTGTGCTGTGCACGCACCAAAATGGGACGAATTTTCGAGACTTATCTATCTAGCTTTGGGAGTAGACCTAAATAAGCCACAACTTATGGAGATTGGGGAGAGAATTACCACTATCGAACGACTTTTCAACATTAGAGAGGGTTTTTCGAGAAAAGATGACATTTTGCCCGAACGATTTTTCAAAGAATCAACTTCCCTTGGATTTCCAATAGCAAAAGGCAAGAAAATTGATAGAGATAAATTCCAAGTGATGCTGGACGAGTATTATGCTCTTCACAAGTGGGATAACAATGGAGTTCCTACTCCCGAAATCATACAGAAACTCGGATTAGAGAAGCAACAATCTCAAACAACTTGAAATGGAGAAATGTGTTATGCACAAGATTCTATTCGTTGAACCTGAAAAGTGTACAGGCTGTAGGATCTGTGAAACAGTCTGTTCTCTCCATCAAGAGAAAGTTGTCAATCCTTCACGAGCGAGAATTCAAATTATCAAATGGGATCATGCTGGAATATACATACCAATGATTTGTCAACAATGTGAGACTGCCCCTTGCGAAACAGTTTGTCCCATGCGTGCTATTCACAGAGATGACACTACAGGAGCACTGCTTATTGATTATGCTTTATGCGTTGGATGTAAACTATGTGTGACCTTTTGTCCATTTGGGGGAGCAGGAATAGATATTGAAGGAAAAGTTATCAAATGTGATCTTTGTAATGGTAACCCTCAATGCGTAAAGAACTGTGAACCACAAGCTTTACAATATATAGAGCCAAGTGCTATTAACTTACAAAAACGAAGAATGGCAGCTGAAAAATTATCAGAGTTAATGAAGAATTTACTAAATGTATAGTATAAAAAGAAATATCAAGACATAATCTAAAGAGAAAAGGATATTGATTGCGCCTATACTGCTCTTAATAAGCCAGTGAAGATCGAGGCGAATATTTGAAGCTTTAAAATTAGTAGCTGAAAAGTGTTGTTAAGATTAGTAAGTTAAATGTATCCAAAACATTTATAGGTATTTCTAACCAATTTAATCATAAGGGGGATTCACTGATAATTCCCTTCATTATTATTCCACCAATTTAACCACTTAATTCTACTTGTTTCTCGATTTTTCTTCTTTACTCCAGCAACAAAATAGCCTCCCTTACCTAGTTCACGTTTAATCATGTAAATTTGTCCAGTATGTCCCAAAAAATGGAGAGAAATCCTTTGAATTAATTCACTTACTGTTTCACTATTGCTTTTGTCGTTATTTTCTGGTAAATCATTGAATTTTTCTTCTGGTAAATTATAAAGATAGTTAATACTTGTTTTAGAGAAGTTAAGAAAAGTATTGATTAATTCTTTGTAGGAAACGGGAAAATTTCTTTCTTCTTCTCTTTTTATTCCCGAAGTGAAATAATCCAAGAATTCTTGACTGAGTTCTCTTTTACCAAGGCATAAATAGTTGAAAATGGTGTCCATGTGTATTGTAAGGTGACCGATAATCCACCTAATTGGATTATGATTCGGTGTTATTTGTTTTTCAAAATCTTTTGGTTTTAATCTAAAAATCGCTTTTAATACATTCCATTCAGCAATTTCAAAGGTTTCAATAGCAAATGTTTTTAAATTCATTAATATTACTTTCCCCTTCGTGTGTAATTATACTCTTCTTAATTTAGTTCTTAACAATGATCTTATATTTAATTATTTAATTACGATTACTGGAACCTTAACGATTATTGATATTGGGAATAAAAAAATTAATAGATCCAGCATTAGAAAAAAGATTAATTTAGAGTTTTTGGATTCATAAAATTCTTCTTAATCAACAATCGCTAGAAATTGTATATAAGTGATTTAACAGATGAGTAAATCACAATGAAGTTTGGTTTTATTTTTCCTAAAGCCAATGTATTGAGAGCCATAGAATTCGCTCAGGTAGCTGAAAAATGTGGATGGGATGGTTTTTTTGTTTGGGAACCAGTCTATGGAGTTGATGCTTGGGTAACTCTCGCAGCTATTGCCTGCAAAACTAAGAAAATTAGAATTGGCACAATGATCACTCCTGTATCGCGAATGAGGCCATGGAAATTGGCGAGTGAATTAGTTACTCTTGATAATATTTCAAAGGGTCGTGTGACTCTTTCAGTTGCATTAGGAGCTATTGATACTGGTTTTGCTGAATTTGGAGAAGAAACTGATAGAAAAATTAGAGCAGAATTACTGGATGAGGGATTAGTAATAATTACTAAGTTATGGCAGGGTTCATTCAGTTTTACTGGAAAACATTATCAAATTCGAGAGTCTACCTTCTTTAAGAGAGAACCACCTCCCCTACCAATACAAAAACCACGCATTCCAATTTGGGTAGTTGCAGCGTGGCCTCGTATGAAATCAATGAATAGAGTACTTAGATATGATGGTATCCTTCCAACTATTATGAGTAAAGAGGGTAAATTTGAGGAAATTACCCCCGAATATATTGCTCAAATAAAGAGCTTTATAGACGAGAAACGATCATCTAAACAATTCTTTGATATTGTTGTTGAAGGCACAACACCCTCGAATGATCTATCAAAAGCAAAAGAAGTTATAAAACCTTTTGAAAAGTCAGGGGTGACATGGTGGATTGAATCAATGTGGTTTGCAAAAACATTGAATCCTGTTCTTGAAAGAATCCAGCAAGGACCACCAAAATAAGATACCTAACTCTCTCATTTAAATTAATTGAAATTTATGTTTTTTTTTTAATTGGTGATATACTATAGAGTCTTCGAACATAATATATTCGATTACATAAACAAAGTTATAAAAAAACCATTTAATTGGAATTTTTATCTCCTATAATGATATAACCTAATCCGAGATTTCTCGATTGCTTT
>JAHQWW010000148.1 GCA_029856365.1 Candidatus Hodarchaeota archaeon | reverse complement strand
TATTTTGTTGAAATAAAATAATCGTGGCGTTGAAATACATCCTGAGATAATTTTACCTTGACTTAATGTGATCATGTCAACTGTTCGAATTATTTTCGTTTTTTGTTCAGAAGTCCCATTTTTTTTACGCAAGACTAAGATACAAGCTCCTTGGAGAACAGTTGGAAAGATTTGGGTTCTACTGACAAAATCTACAATACATCTAATTGAAAATTGAGAAAACAAAAAGTCTCGAATTTTCGAACTATACTGGTCTGTAAGGATCGAGTTGGAAGTTAAAAATACTGAGATACCGTTTCTAGCTAATAGATCGTTAACACGAACGAAGAAAAGGTGGTAAAGGTTAAATCGATTAACGAATATCTGTTTCTGGTACAACTGGCGATAGATACGAATATCATCAGGTAAAATATCTTTTGTAACGTAGGGTGGGTTACACAGAACCAAATCAAACCCTGGTTTTCCAATATCAAATACTAGAGGGAATTCTTCATGCCAGTGAAAGATTCTTTGTTCATCAATTCTTATTGTTTCATCTTGAAAATACTTTTTATGATCATTCGGGAAGATTTCTCCGAGTAGAACGTTTCCGAGTCGTATTTTGGCCTTTAAAGCTTTTTCTGTCTCATTAATCAACGTTGAACTTGGATCTAAGTTGATATCTCCAAATATCCAATTTCTAAGTTTTTCTCTACACGAATTAACTGCGTGAGGACTATAATCGACCCCATAGAAATTATTTTGGATTAGTTTTAATCTTGTGTTAATTAAATCCATTGGGTTTGTTCTAGGATAAATTGCCTCTAGAAAATTCCCTGCTGCTAATAGAAAAGCCCCATTCCCGACCCCTAGATCTAGAATCTTTATATTTTCGATTTCTTTTTGCATTTGAAGGCAGATAGAATCATTTAATATATGTTTTAGGGTCTTCCATTGAATGTTATATTGTAAAATTTTCAACAATTTTATGGGTAGTTTTTGTCGAAAAAAATGTTGAAAAGCAGACCAAACGACAAATTGGGCTAACGACTGTGGTGTGTAATACTCACCATAATGATTTTTCTTATCAGTTAATTTCACTTTCAACCCTATCGGAATGTAAGAGAGATTATTTGGAGAGGTAACAGTTAGAGGAAGTTCTTGAGATCCATCAGTCGTGTTTGTTGAAATTCAAGACGAGAACGAAATGATAATACTTGATCTAAATTCCTCAGAGATTCTTGAACATATTCAGGATTTATCTCAATCCCTAAGTATTTGCGATTTAGTAGTTTGGCTACAATTGCGGTAGTGCCGACTCCGAGAAATGGATCAAACACAATATCTCCCTCATTCGAGGAAGTTAGGATTA
The DNA here is from genome assembly GCA_029856365.1 of Candidatus Hodarchaeota archaeon. Classification (GTDB taxonomy): domain Archaea; phylum Asgardarchaeota; class Heimdallarchaeia; order Hodarchaeales; family Hodarchaeaceae; genus Hodarchaeum. The sequence goes on along the minus strand of JAHQWW010000148.1, from coordinate 6,842 downwards.
TTCGTTCCATGAATGTTAATGGGAGTTGAGTAGGATGATGAGCGTGTCTTTTTCCTCGGTGTTTGATACGATACACATTAGTCCAAATGTCGGAAAATGGCTGTTCAATCAATGAGGAGGTTTTTCGCGCCTTGATACATTTCCCACGGGCGCAATGCGTCCAATTGTGTTTTGTAGTGAATTTGTTAAAGGTATACTTATGATGTGATTTGGTATAATAGAGTAAAGAATAATGAGCAGGCATTATCTTTCCTCGTGGAATAGATAATGCATCCCAAGCAATTGTGTTCTGACGATACAACAATTGGTCTAGAAACACAGCATGATGAAGGGTCCATTTTGGAAGATTTAATATATAAAAAGAACCCTCTGGTTTTAATAATCGTATTACTTCAATTAACCATTTCTCTGTCCAGTTGATGTAATCATTAGCAGAGTTGGAATCCTCATATATACCATAATCTTTCTCTAAATTATAGGGAGGATCTGCAAATGCGAGATCAACAGAACCTGCGGGAAATCTTTTCATCTCTTCAATACAATCCCCATTAATTATTTTATTTTCGAAATTCATCAGGGATAACTCCATCAAATGGTGCGAGTAATAGAGTTGACTCCGAAGTACTGGATAGATCAGTTAATCGTCTAAGAATTTGTGAAGGAATACTAAAAGGATCATCTTTTCCTTTAGGGGTATTTTCTAAATGCCAAACATCCGATAAAACCATTCCATCCACATGTCTCAAGTGCTTTTTTCCACCATAATCTTTTAATGGTTCATTACAAAAGGAACAATAGCGATAAGGTATCCTTACACGATTTATTCTGAAATTTTTAGGAGATTTTACATAATAAAGGATACCATTTGCTTCTGAAACGAATTTCTTTGAATTATATTGATTTATTTTTTCAGTTGCATAAACTATCCAATATTTGAAGAAAAGACCCATGTTGGAAAGTTTCACCCCAAAATAAGGTATAAAACGGGGAATTGAATGAACTATTAAGTTTCCATGGGTTTTTAGAATTCGCTGAGCTTCTCTAAGAGACTCATAAACTTCTTCTAGAATTCGTGATTTAGAAACCTCACTATATGTCACTGTCTCCGCTTTTTCGTTTTCCGTGAATTTTGGTGAAAGGATCCAAGTATCAATGCTATTATCCTCAATTTGATCCAATTCTATCATTTCAGAAGATCGTATTACAATGGTTGATTTTGGGATGATATCTTTAGCACTGTCCCTCCTATTCTTTCGAGCAAGAAAATGTTGCTTTACGGTCTCAGGATCTTTTATTTTGTAAACTAACATTAGTTCAGACAATTTAAAGAATCCTTTCACACTCAGAGGATCATTCAACAGATTTCCTTCTTTATCATATTTTTTTAACAAGCCTCGTTCTATTTGTAGGCGAATGTTTTCCTCTGCGTGGTTAGAATACATCACTGCCTCTTTCAACGTTATCAAACGATCATAACTAGCCATTTGAATAAACCTTTACTATTTTTTCCAGGTCCAAAAATTATAAGGATTATGTTTAATATTTTCTAGTTGATATTATAAGAAACAAGACATCCTCAAAAAAGAATTTGATTCCTTAAATGAAATGATCACATAAGGTCTTAAGCTGAGGAGTTTTTAACTTACAAGTTATTGCTTTCTATTACTCTAGGAGCGAATATTATTGACAGAAACTGAGGTTTTGGTAGTTGGAGGGGGCCCTGCAGGAGTGATATCAGCCCTAACGGCATCAAAATTAGGACGAAAAGTGATTTTGATTGATGCAAAACCATATGAAGAAATTGGAAACAAAGTATGTGGTGATGCGTTAAATTTAGCACCAGCAACATTCCTAGAAGAAAAACTCGGCCTTGAAAAGCCTCATGGGGAAGAAGTTGCTGATTATGTTGAGTATTTGATTTTTAAAACAGTTAAAGCTGATTTTCCAATTCGTGGGGATGGATATGTTCTGAACCGTCACCCTTTTGGTCAGCGGCTCTTGAAGACAGCTGAAGATTATGGTGTTGAAGTACGTCCAGAGACCAAAGCAATAAAGGCAATCACTGGTACTGATGTTGTAAAAGGAGCAGTAGTTCAAGATAAGAAAACCAAACAAACATACGAAATCCTAGCGAGAATTACAATCGACTGTTCTGGAAGAAATTTCCAAATACGTAAAACTCTTCCAAAAGATGGCTTCCCACTGCTTGAGAAGACGATGGAGAAACGAGATGTTGCTGTTTCTTATCGTGAAATTATTAAATTAAAAGGAGAAGATCATCCTTATCGTAATAAGATTTTTTTGATCTATCGTGAAGAAATACCCGAACCTGGTTATTTCTGGGTCTTTACTAAAGGTTCGAAGCGACTTAATGTCGGTATTGGATGGTTCCTTGAACCAAGATTGAGAGGAATGAAAGAACGTTTTTGGGAGGTTTTACACAAATATTACTATCCCCCCGGGTCGTACGAGGTAGAAGATAAAGGGGGATACACCATACCTACTCGTTATCCAATGACGAATGCTGTGGTATCGGGATTTTTGACTGCAGGTGATGCTGCATTTCATGTAAATCCACTATCAGCAGAAGGACATGGCCCAGCCCTGACTGCAGGTTATTATGCGGGAAAGGCAGCATCTGAAGCGATCGAGGCGAATGACGTTTCTGAAAAGCAGTTATGGCGGTATAATGTCGATATCATGAAACATTTTGGTCTTAGTCACACAAAAGTACAATTATTTACCGCTGCTTTGCGACGAATTAAGGTCTCAGGAGTTGAATTTTTATTAAAACGTAAAATTCTAAATCAAGAACAATTTATTGATTTACATGCAGGGAAAGAGCTTGGATTTTTTGACAAGCTGAAAATAGGCATTAAATCCTTTCCTCGTTATGACATTCTTCTCCAAGTTAATAAAATTGTTAAAGGGGCTCAATTTTTTGAGAAACTATTTGCAGAATATCCCGACAATCCAGATGCGTATCCTACTTGGCAGTCTCAATTTGATACAAAAATGGAAGAAATTCGTGGTAATCAATAGCTAGTAAGGTTTTTCATCGACCAAAAATAATAGATCCTATTTTATGATGAATATACATTAAATCAGCATATATAATGAAGGAAAAGATCAAAATGTCAGATTTTAATCAAAAACTAAACCCACCACCTTTCAAAATTAAAGTTATTGAACCAATTAAAAAAACCACACGAGGAGAACGAAGGAAATGGTTAGAAGAAGCAGGGTATAATTTCTTCAATATCGCGGCAGAAAACATTTACATTGATTTATTGACCGATTCCGGCACTTCAGCAATGTCTGATTACCAATGGGCTGGAATCATGATGGGTGATGAATCATATGCTCAATGTAAGAATTTTTTTAATTTTCAAGGAATAATTCGAGACATTACTGGTTATAAATACGTTATCCCCACACATCAAGGACGTAGTGCCGAAAATTTAATTTGTTATGCCTTCGATCTTGATCATACTAAAATAACTGTGTCTAATCAATTTTTTGACACAACTAGAGCTAACATCGAAATATCAGGAGCGAGAGCTCTCGATTTTGTCATACAAGAAGCGTACAAACCATCGTTAATTCATGATTTTAAAGGAAACATTGATACAATGGCCTTAGAAAATACTATTCAAAACGAAGGAAATGTTTCGCTTATAATTCTCACTGTGACAAATAATGCTGGAGGAGGGCAACCTGTTTCTTTAGCAAATATTGCTGAAGTTTCAAAAATAGCTAAGAAAAATAATATTCCCTTTTTTCTGGATGCAGCTCGTTTTGCAGAGAATGCATATTTCATAAAGCTTCGTGAAAAGGAGTATCAACATCTCTCTCCCAAAGAAATTGCAAAGAAAATGTTTTCGTATGCAAATGGCTGTATAGTCAGTGCGAAAAAAGATGGTCTAGTAAACATCGGTGGATTCATCGCTCTTAATGATGAACAGATCTATCGTCGGATAACAGAGCGTATGACCGTAATGGAAGGATTTCCGACTTATGGCGGGCTTGCTGGCCGTGATTTAGAGGCCATTGCTAGGGGTTTAACTGAAGTATTGCAAGAAGATTATCTAGAATATCGACATCAACAACTTGAATACTTAGGAAAGGGATTAGAAAAAGCGGAGGTTCCCTTTTTAAAGCCTGTGGGAGGCCATTCCATAAATATAGACGCGAAAAGTTTTCTCCCGCACATACCACAATCTCAATTTCCAGGATGGGCACTTACAGTTGCTTTGTATGAATATTATGGCATTCGAGCTGCTGAACTGGGTTCCGTGGCGTTTGGTCGTCAACAGGAGGATGGAAAGTGGATTTTTCCAGAATTGGAACAAGTGAGATTAGCAATTCCTCGACGAGTGTATTCACAAGAGCATCTCAATTATGTCATCGATTCTGTTGTAGATCTCTATAAAAACAGAACAAAGATAACTGGAATGAAAATTACTTATGATCCAGGCGTTCTTCGGCACTTCACCGCAAGATTTATACCTATAGTTAAGGAATAAAGTAGGTCTATGGTATTTAATAATATTGAGAGATAAAAATCTGAGTAATTTCTAGTTACCTAGTTTAATTACTCGTTTCGATAGATGATTTTAACTGAGTTCGCGCATCCCCTAATTGAAATATTTCCTGTAAATAACCACCAGTTGGACATTCAATCTGAGAAATATCCTCAGGTGTTCCTGTAGCAAGCACTTCTCCTCCATTATCGCCACCTTCAGGTCCTAACTCAATAATCCAATCAGCAGTCTTGATTACATCAAGATTATGCTCTATAACAACCACCGTATTACCTTCTTTAACTAGTCTTTGAAGAACAGCCAAAAGATACGAGATATCATGGGTTGAAAGACCTGTGGTTGGTTCATCTAGAATGTAAAATGTTTTACCAGTAGATCTTTTTGAAAGCTCCTTTGACAATTTGACACGTTGTGCCTCCCCTCCTGATAAAGTTGTTGCAGGTTGGCCTAATTGGATATAACTCAAACCCACGTCTATTATAGTTTGTAATTTGTGCTTTATTTTTGGAATATTTGTAAAAAATTCAAGTGCTTCTTCAACAGTCATATTTAAGACATCAGCTATGTTCTTTCCTTTATAACGGATCTCCAAAGTCTCAGTATTATAACGTTTGCCTTTGCAATCATCACACTTAATCCACACGTCTGGTAAGAAGGACAATTCAATTTTAATCTGTCCCCCTCCTCTACATGACTCGCATCGTCCACCTTTAACATTAAAACTAAAACGACCTTGTTTATACCCTCTCACTTTTGCTTCTTGTGTTTGAGTAAATAGTGCTCGTATATTATCCCAAACACCAGTATAAGTTGCAGGATTCGACCTAGGTGTTCTACCAATAGGACTTTGATCAATACTGATTACTTTATCCACAAATTCTAATCCTTCAAATCTTTTATGCGCCCCAACGTTTTTCCGTGATCTATGAAGATATTTCATGAGACCTCTGTATAAAGTATCATTCATTAATGTTGATTTTCCTGATCCTGAAACGCCTGTAATGCAAATAAAGCGACCTAATGGAAATTCAACCTCAATATTCTTCAAATTATTTGCTGTAGCACCGATAATCTTAATTGTCTCTCCATTACCAGTTTTTCGACTTTCTGGTATTTTAATTCTCTTTTTCCCCGAAAGATAAGCCCCTGTTGTGGAAGTAGGACAAATCATTATATCTTTCGGTGTTCCCTGTACAACCAACGTTCCACCATGAATACCTGGACCAGGCCCGAGGTCAATGACATGGTCGGCGGCTAAAATTGTTTGGTGATCATGTTCAACAGCAAGGACTGTATTCCCTATCGCCCGAAGATTCTTTAATGATGTCAAAAGTTTTTGTTGATCTCGAGCATGAAGCCCTATGCTAGGTTCATCCAAAACATAGGTCACACCGACTAATGCAGATCCAATTTGCGTTGCAAGCCGAATTCTTTGCGATTCTCCACCTGAAAGTGTCATAGAAGTTCGATCTAATGTCAAGTAGGGTAATCCCACCGAAATAAGGAACTCGAGTCTTGCTTCAATCTCTCGTAAAATGTTTGTAGCAATCTTTAGATGAGTCTTAGATAGTTGAGGGTGAGTGTTTTTGATCCATCTCAAACATTTATCAACCGTCATTTCTGAAATATCAATGATATTCTTACCTTGGACTGTGACAGCAAGGGATTCAGGTTTTAATCGCTTCCCCTTACAGCTAGAACAGAAATCTTTCCTCATAAATCTTTCATAATACGAGCGAGAAGCCTCACTTTTTGTTTCCTGATACCTCCGCCATATTGTATTAACGATACCCTCGTGAAGATGTTGTTTGGATTCCCAGCGACTTCTCTCCGATTCAAAAACAATACTCATCCTCTTTTGTGAACCATAGAGAAGTCTATCTATTACTTCAGCAGAGAGATCCTCGATTGGTGTATCAACAGAGAAATCATCCCAAACTTTCGCCAGGGAGGTGTAATAAGAAAACCTCCACGACCCAGGTGTCAAGGGTTTGTCCATTATCCCTCCTTCGCGGAATGATAAACTTGGATTAGTGATAATTAAGTTAGGATCTACATTTAGTGTTGTTCCTAATCCCTGACATTCAGGACATGAACCCCATGTAGAATTAAAACTAAAGTTTCGGGGTTTTAACTCTTCATAAGAGAGTTCACAATCTGGGCATGCATAATTTTCACTAAAGAAGAAATCATTAATTGCTTCTGCTTGTTCAGAATTTATTCTTGTGATTATTACTACTCCATCTCCCAGTTCAAGAGCCTGTTCTATTGCTTCAACTAGTCTTTTCCGTATATTGG
>JAHQWW010000147.1 GCA_029856365.1 Candidatus Hodarchaeota archaeon | reverse complement strand
TAGGCCTTATAATTGTAACAATTGGAGGGATCGAATCAACAGTGAAAGAAATAGTCTCATGTGCAATATTACCTGCACTATCAGAACTGTACGCATGCAGTAGATGATAACCATCTGATAAGCTGACATTCACTGGTTTTACCCAAGATTGATTTTGTATGTTAACCCCTTCGATATTGTATATCAACCATATAGTATCATCGTCACCAGAAAGATCGATAAGAACCTCTGTTCCATAGATTGCATTGATGGGGCTAAGAATGATTAATTCGGGAGGAGTAGTATCAATATTGAATGTAGATTGAACATGAATGGTATTTCCGACGGAATCATTCCCATATGCATGAATTGTATAAGTGCCATCATCGATTATTCGATCCAAACTGGCAGTCCAGCTCTGGTTCACAGTGTCTATTTTCTCTATGAAGTACCAAAAGTGATCTACGTTGCCAGATAGATTGATGGAAATGGTTGTAGTTGAATAGGTTATGTTGGTAGGACTTTCAATATTTAAAACGAGGAGTGAGGTACCAATGACGACATGAGGAGAAATCTCTAGAGTACTATTACTCGTTCCATCGCTTACATAAACGCTAAAATACCAATCTTCTCCATCAGCAGTTTCACTTGAAGGGATGATATCTAGATTCATATAAGCCACTTGTTCAACTCCATTTTTATACCAGGTAATAAATGAGATAGTTTCTGGGTCTCCATCAGCATCACCATAATCCCAATTCGCAACAAGATTTTCGGTTTCATTAGGATAACTGGGGGATAACACAAGGTTATTGATTATTGGAGGTGAGTTTGCAACAACCACCACCGAAGAATTCACGAAATCACTAGTTAAACCTCCATTATCTCGAACTCGAATGGATACCGACCATTCTTGGTTCTTCAAAGTATAATTTGCAGAGATGACGGATTGATTCATGAACTGTACCTGTTCTACCCCATCTAAATACCAAAGAATCAAGACTGATGATATATCTTCAATATCTAGTGGATCAGGATCAATAAAGTCCCAGGTAACTACTAAAGGATCAGTGGTATATATTGTAGCCGAAGCTGCGTTTATCTGAATATTTGAAGCTGTAGGAGCGGAATTAATAATAACAACGGTATTAGAAATGTATAATGAAGAATAATTAGTGCCATCCGAAACTTGAATGGAAAAGTACCAACTCTCGTCCCGATTGGTAACAATTGAAGGGACACTTGACAAGTTGGTAGGACTGTCAACTAGGATTCCATTTCGATACCAGTGGATAATTGGTTGACTTTCTGAATCACCATCAGTATCCACAAATATCCAAGATGCGGTAAGAATTTGGCTTGTAATAGGTGAAATAGGGCTTAACGTAACATTTGTAGCAACTGGGGCTGAGTTCTGAATGATAGTAGTCTGTGATATAAACCAGGTACTGTAGCTTTCCCCATCCCATACTTGTATTCGGACGTAGAGGGAATCACTTTTAGCTACATATTGAGAGGAAAGGATTGAACTATTTTCATGTTCAGGAAGATATACACCATTCCTGAACCATTGAATAATTCTTCCTTGTTCAACATCGCCAGGATCATAATCAAAGAACATATAGGTCAAAGAAAGGTTATCGTCCGTGTAATATTTCGATTTGTCCCATTGAAAATTTGATATCTGAGGTGCTGTGTTCCCAATAGATATCATTGTTGAATTTACTGGGTTACCAAACTCACCATATAAATCTCTTGGTCTAATTTGTACCCACCAGAAGTCACCTTCCTCGGTATATGTCTGAGAAATTGTCGTTTCATCATTTAACGTAGTTATGAGTGCTATTACACCCGAACGGTTTCGGTACCAGCGGTACTCCGATCCAACAGCAAAACCATCAACTATGTTTAAGCCATAAGCAGGTGCACCCTGATCTCCATCAATATCAGTTGCATTATAGTAAAGCTTGAGATCAAAAAGAGTTCCAAAACTCTGTCCTAAGTATTCAGTCCCATTAATTTCTCCTTTTATGTCAATATCACTTTGGGCTAATTCTGGAGGTGTATTTCCAATTATGATGCTTAATCCATAATCAAAACTATTATTAATATCACCAAAATCCTCACCGTCAGATGGAGTTATTTCCACCCACCACATTTGGCCTGCTTTAGTGTAACTAGCAGGGATCTCTAGAAGGCCAGTATACGTGCCTGATCCATCCCCCGCATACCGCCAAGTGATAATTGTCCCCGAAGAAGTATCAGTATCTACATCAACAAAGTCATAGGTGAGTAAAATTGTATCAGAAGTATCTATGCCCCCTGTTAAAATAACATTGGTAATTGAAGGAGGAGAATTTGAAATAAAAATAGAAAAAGAATCGACTGATGACGACCAATCTTCACCGTCAAACACTTTTACGCGAACCCACCATGAATGACCTTTCGATGTATTCTCCATTGGAATAATTGTGGAATTATCAAATTCTGGTTGAGGAACACCGTCTAATAACCATTCGATGCTCACAGCTGTGATACTATCATTATCAAAATCAGCAGATTCATATGATGCGATTAGGTCATCAGTGGTATAAGGAAAACTTGGACTTATAGCTGAATTCGTAACAACAGGGGGAGTATTTTGAACAATAATAGTGGAGGTTTGGAGGTCACTCCAATCTAAACCGTCATACGATTTGACAGTGGCATTCCAAAGATCTCCCTTCATAAGAGCAGAAACAGGAATTGTAAGTAAATTGTTATAAGTAGACTGTAAGAGACCGTTCTTAAACCAGCGAATTTCTACTGCCACCTCAGAATCTCCATCTGCATCATAATAATCATAATCTAGAATTAAATCATCATTGCTATGCAAGGGGAAGGGAATAAGAGTGAGATTGCTTACTACAGGCGGTGTATTTGGAGCTACATCAATAGAAGTAGAGGGAGAAAATACCACACTACTATAATCAGTTCCATCAAACACTCTGATCGTATAATACCAAACTTCGCCAGTAGAGGTATTACCTGCAGTAACAACGAAACTATCGTTTAAACTTCCAACCAACATGCCATTTCGATACCAGAGGATTTTCCTAGAGGAGATAACCTCTGGGTCTCCGTCATCATCAGTAAATGTATATCCTGCAACTAGATCTGTATCAACTCCCACTGCAACTGGGGAACTATAACCATTAATTGTTACTCCCGAAACAACAGGAGGAGTATTTAGAACAATAATAGTTGACGTTGTTTGGAGATCACTCCAATCTAAACCGTCATATGATTTGACTGTTGCATTCCAAATATCTCCCTTCATAAAAGCAGAAGCAGGAATTGTAAGTAAATCGTTGTAACCAGGCTGTAAGAGACCGTTCTTATACCAACGAATTTCAGTACCTGTTTCACTATGTCCGTCCTCATCATAATAGGTGTAACCTAAATATAGAGTGCTATTACTATAGATGGGTAAGAGTACAATGATAGGGTCGCGGGATAAGGTCAAATCCGAAATCATAGGAGGATGATTAATGAAGACATTTCCCTGATGGGGTGTAGACGTGTAGTCATTTCCACTAGTATCATTCACAAAAATTTGAAAATCGATAGGACCATTAGCCATATCCAAAGTGTTATTCATATACGCAAAGATATTACTCGCAAAGGTTGTGTAATAAACCATGATTGCTTTGAGGTTGTAAGTAGTGACATTAACAATGACAGTATCGATCTCACCCCAGGAGTCTGTAATATTTGCGTGAAAAGTATTAGTTTCTGTGATATATTCCCAATCAAGAACATCAGGTGGTACAAAATCGAGATTAAAGGTATAATTTTTAACAACTGAAGGTGAAGTCAGATAATTTCCGAGTGAATCAGAAGCATTTACAATCTGGTATTCATAATATCCTCCAAACATAACTGATACTTGATAAATCCAGTGTGAAGCGTTAAAAATCATACTGTATTTGGTTCCATTTATTTTAATCTCAACAGAATCGACACCAGATGCATCAGTGATAGTTGCCCAAAAGGTCGCAGTTCCTAAACCTGGATCAAATACTCCAAACTCATCCACATTTGGGGACTCAGTATCAGGGAGGTGTTCTTGCATTCCAATAGCATAAAAACTCAATGGGTCAAATTGATTGTTAAATTCAGTAGCAATCCAGTCAGCTGATTTAATTTTATTTGACATTCGAACTTCATCGATGGTTCCATTAAATGTTCGACCACCTCCTACGAAATTGCCAATATATAAAGATTGTCCCGAATCATTGACCGCGGATCCTGAAGGAACGTCTTCATCGATTAAAAATTGATCAACACCATTAATATAAATTGATGGTACGTTTGAATCAGCACTATCATCGTAACTGACAACTACATATTGCCATTGATTGAGATTAACGGAATTTTCAGGTGTGTACCAAGCCCCTCTATTTAAATCAAAATCTCTGAAGAACATCATTTGGTTTGCAGGTGGACTAGAAATATAACCATCAACACATATAGTCCACCCATTAGTACCACTAGTTGTTGTTGCTTTATCTAAAATTCGACCATAATCACCACCTCCCCAACCAATTGGATAGACCCAAGCACTAATGGTACCACCACCACCAGAAAACACGTTAGCAATACTAATATCAGATCCTACATTTATAAAATCATCATTCCCATCGAAGCTCTGTCCATTTGCAATTCTACCTATATTATTTGTTGACCCATTGTTCGTACCAGTGTTATTGTTGAATGTAGAATCCAAGAAATCATCATTTAAATGCAAAATAGCACTATAATCACCACCCCAAACTCCTTCAATATGCTGTTGGCTACTCACAGTGTTGTTTCCATAATACATGGAAATCAAGGTATTCTGAGAACTAGAGAGATTAGATTTTAACCAAGTGACTAAATGAGCATGTGTACTATTATAGTTTGGATTAAATACTTCTATCTCGTGATCTAATTGATCTCCTATTGAGTTAGTAAACACAATATCATCACCATCTGCTTGAGCTGCTGAATATAAATCTGAATCATATAATTCGATAAGAACTGGAAAATTCGTTAAGTCAGTCATTACCTTTGAAGCATCGATGGTGATATTTTTCCGATAAGGCCATCTCGTATCAGCCCAGCCTGGAATAGAATATTGTGATTGAATGTCCAGATGAACACCAAGCGCTCCAAAAGTTTCATTAGAGTGTATAATGGAATTTTCTTCTGAAAAATATTTATGAAATTGACTCCCTCTGAGTAACGGAATCTTCATTCCATCGGGTTCGGATTTATCATCTTCTTGTAGCTGAATTTCATTGAGAAAATTAAAATCAATTATTAAAAAATCCTCAAAAAAAGGTATCATGCCAATCAGGCTAAAAATCAAATAAAAACGCCAAAAAAGAGATATAACTCTCTTCCAAGTTCTATTAGAAACTTTTGGTAATCTTTTCAGGATGAAGACCTCCAATTATTGTTGACCCTCTGTTATTGCATCCCTTTGAACAATGACTAGAATCAATACTGAAAGAAAGTTCTGTAACGCTGAGGAACATTAACTGTTTTTTGTGCCAATTAGTTTACAAGAGTCATGATCACGATGAAAGTTCTAATATTATATTCCTAGAGATCAAATATATCACGGTATTTTATGTTTAAACCTCATAAGTCTAAGTAAATCTTTAAGAGATAATAATCTCGCAAACTCAAGTCCGATTCTAAGTCTTTTATTCAACGGATCTAAAGATACAAATGTAAAGAAGCTGTAAAATTATTAAAAAATATCTAAATAATCCCTTCGCAAATTAAAAATCCTGCCTTATCAACATCTTTCTTTCTATAATTCTGTCAGAAAAGCATCTAGAATATAACATTGGTTAAATAACATCATCTATATGGCCTGGGTAATAATTGTAAAATTTTTTACCAAAGATTAACATAATTAAATTTAAAATATCACATTAAAATGTCAACTGGGCACGTATATCCAAGTGTTCAAGCAGAAGGAGTAATTATTTTTCCAGTTTTAACTCTCTTGGCTTGATTAGGATTATTCTACCTGTTTAAAGATAAATTACCAATTCAATCATCGAAGTAATCATGTGCACTTTATATTAAAGGGAATTGAATCACCACAAAGAGAATAATACTAAATGCAATGATTAAAACCACTTTGTCAAACTTTCCAGTCTTAAAAAAAAATAACATGTAACTGGGAGTATTTTCAAAACTCAATTGGATTTGAGTAAACTCTATCAAAGACAACATTCAGTTTATTAGAATCAACTTAATAATTTAAGAAGTACCTAATTTCCTTCTACTTCCAATCAAAGTAATAAAATGCAAATGAACCATTTATCCTCATAGAGAGTACTCCATGAAGCATAATGAAATTGATAGCAAAATTCTGGAAATTTTGGATCAGGACGGTGGAACTAAATTTACTGACCATCGAATTGGAAGAGGATTTTGTGCTGCAATCACGAGCTAAGATAGAGCTTGTGTCCCCTTAGTGTCACATTCATGGCATTTCTGTGGTTGTAAATCATCCTATTCCTCGCAATAAGAAACTTAGTGATAATAAAGATAATCTCACTGCATCAAAAAAAGAGGAACTATAGATTATTATGTATTCTGCAAAAAAAATAGCGAGTTGGAATTTATTTCCTCCAAACATGGATTTCAAATTCAAGGCAATATATCCTTCTCTTGAGGAGAGTTATCAATGGTGTTTGGGAAGGATGGAGATTCATAGCAAATCTTTTTACTTTGCATCCAGATTTTTACCAGCACGACAGAGAAAAAGTGTTGCAGCATTGTATGCGTTTTGTAGAATGACAGATGATATTGTTGATGAGGTGCCTGAAGGTACAACTAAAGAAGACATTAATTTATTACTTGATAATCTAAAAATGACTGTTGTTAAATTAGAGCAAGGGTATATATCATCCGATCCGATACTTTATGCTTTTGGTGACACTCTATTTCGACATAAGATCCCTGTGAAATATATTCATGATCTTATTGAAGGTGTACGAATGGATCTAAATAAACAGGAATATAAAACAGATGAGGAGCTAGATTTGTATATGTACCGTGTTGCAAGTACAGTCGGTTTAATGATGACACACATTTTCATAGAGAATCCTACTCCACGAACCTTGGCAAGAGCAGCTGATCTAGGGAAAGCCATGCAATTAACGAATATTCTCCGAGATATAAAAGAAGATTATAATAAAGGAAGAATCTATCTTCCTGAGGAAACACGAGTGTTATATGGGGTTTCAGTCTCAGATCTCGCTGGCGATATTGTAAAGGAGAACTTAAAAGCACTCATTCGTCTTGAATCCAGACATGCAAAGGCTTTTTATCGTACAGCAGATCTAGGTATTGAAGAGTTGCCTCCCGCTGGAGCATATACAGTAAAGGTCGCATCACGTGTCTATGAGGACATTCTAAATGAGATTAAAAGAATAAATTACCAAGTATTATCACAAAGAGCGGTTGTATCAAAACTGAGAAAAATAATTATTGCGACAAAAATCAGATTAGAATATTATAAGAAGCTTTAATATCAGCTTTCTTGTATTATTCGCGATGTAAAAAGATAACTTGAAACTCTTAGGATGATTTTTAACCTTCTGGCTTCAGTAATCAAGATTTAAAACATCAAAAAGAGTTGTACGTTATATTATAGGGAATTGAATCACCACAAAGAACATGATACTAAATGCAATTAGTGAAATCACTGTATCGAATTTACCTGTCTTTAGAAATGGGATGAATAATGGAGTATTGTATTTATAACTAGCATAATCAGTCCCAAATTTCTTTAATAGGTACTGATCTTCTATAAGTGCCAGAATAATATAAGCCAGTAGTTCTAAGTACCATAGTGCTATTGTTTCTTCCGCTGACAACCAACTCTTGCCGAAAAAGGAAGTAATATAAAAATAACTCCACCCTGTCAAGCCAATTGTCAAAAGTAGGAAACCAGTATACTGGGGATGTCTTATAAAGCGATAGGGGCCAGACGTGACTAATCCCCTTCTCTTTTTTACCCCTAGATAAACAATAGAATAGATGATCAATACAACACTCATAATAATCAAGATTTTTCCCAAGAATACCTCATTAAAATTGAGGAGGCTCGAATAGCCTTCAATGATGCTGTCAGAAAGATTAGGAACCAATGCACCCAATAAAAGAATTACAGGAGCAGCCATGAGTGGTATCCAAACCCAGATTCCTGGAATTTGTTGAACTAATAGAATTAAATATCCAGTAATGCCAAAAATTAACGCTTGGACTCTACCTAGTTTTTTCATTGAACATCATCTCAGTTTTGAATTTTCTGATATAATA
>JAHQWW010000146.1 GCA_029856365.1 Candidatus Hodarchaeota archaeon | reverse complement strand
TATCTTTTTAAATAAATCAAGATCCCTTAAAGCAAGTGTATTCTTTGTCAAGATTTGTACAGGAACATTATACATGTAAGCAAGGTGTAATAATGTACGTGTTATTTTAACCTGTTTCTCTGCAGGTTGATAAACATCACAAACTCCTCCTCCAATAAATAAAATGAAATTTGATTTAGGATAACCTCTTGATCCTCCCAATGTTAAATGATTATCTAATGTAGGGTGTTGATGACTGGATATCAAACCTTGACTTTTTAAAAATCGTTCAAGTAAATGAGGAGCATTCTTTTTCACTCTAATACGATTACCAAAATCCTCATGCATATGATATACTTCAGATTTACCATCACAATACTGACAATCGTGAAAGCATCCTTGATAAGGATTAAGATAGTGTTCAGACCAAGAAAAAAGTGAAGGTGAGCTCTTCCGCATCAGAGTCTTGGCATTATACTCTTCTATAAACATATGGCACTCACGGTTATAATCTTGGAATTTCTTTTTTAAGTAAAGAAAAAACTCAATTGAAAAGATTGTTGCATTTAGGATTAATTTCATTTATCATTTTTAGAAAATCATATAGAACTCCTATATCTAGTTTTTCTTCTGCAATGAAGTCTTCATGATCTACTAACCAGTTACCTAACACCTTGTAGTATTGCTATTTAGTTTCTAATATTTTTATGGTAAATTTGAATAATCCTTAGGAAGTGATAATTGCAGAGTATTAGCAAGTTTTTGAAATTCGCTAAATCATTTGGTATTGTATGAAAGACTAACTTCCTCAACAGAAACGAAGAGATTTCGTGCTACTCGTCCGAAATACTTCACATTAATTCTACCGTGAGGCCCTTTCTGTAACGTTGTGACGACCTTGCTTAATCCAATCTCTTGGAGAATATCCAGGTGGAAATAAAGATTCGTTGAACTCATGGTAATATTTCTTCTTCTTTCTAATAACTCTTTGATTTCAATTACATTAAGCGTACGACGTATCTTAGATTTACCTTCTGAAGATTTTTCTTCAATCCCTTCCCTGAGAATTCCAACAATTTCTCTTTTCGATGTGAATAATATTTATCTTTAGGAACATTTATGAATACGAAGGGGAGATTTTATCTCAATGATCAAATAGTATCTGATACTCATCATCCATTTGGAAATATTCATGAGATTGTGCAATTCCACTAGTCTTTACAGTAACTATCCCTTTCTTTAACCTCCTTCTTCAGATTGGGTAATGAATTTATATAATGTAGTATAATTTTTGCCAAATTAGAAGTATTATTATCTTTTCTAAAGAAGATTGGTAAATCATTAACAAGTGAATTAATTACTAAACTAAATGAAACTGTACAAATATCATTGACTCAGATGAAGTGATTTGATGAGTATCAGCGAGAAAGTATTCCCTAAACATTACATCGTTCATCTTGAACCAAATTTTGATGATTTTTTGTTCAAAGGGGAAGTTAGAATTAAAATCAGCTTGGAAAAACCTACCAATAAGATTATTCTAAATGCAAATGATCTAGCGATTTGGAAATGTATGGTTACAACTTCTTCAAATGAGGAATCGCCGATAGCATTTAGAATGAATCCAAAGAATCAGGAACTAACTTTAGAACTTGAGGAAACTCTTGAAGGAACTATTCACATAAAGATTGAATTTCAAGGAAAAATTAATGATTCTTTAGTAGGGCTTTATCGGAGCAAATACACTGTAGAAAAGGAAACACGATACTTGGCAGTGACTCAGTTTGAAGAAACTTACGCAAGACAAGTTTTTCCATGTTTCGATCATCCATCTAAGAAGGCAGTGTTTGATATTGAATTTACTATTGATGAGGAACTAAGCTCAATTGCAAATACTCCCATTAAAGAAGAAAAATTACTGGGAAATGGGAAGAAATTAGTTAAATTTGAAAGTACTCCTAAAATGAGCAGCTATCTTCTTTTCTTTGGTATAGGTGAATTCGAATTTATTGAGAAACAATATGGAGATGTCTTGCATCGTGTTGCCACCCCTCCTGGGATGACCCAATATGCGGAATTTGCGCTCGATTTTAGTCAAAAATCTCAACAATTTGGAGAAGATTATACAGGAGTGAAATATCCACTCAGTAAAATGGATCAATTAGCTGTTTCTGATTTTGCATTCGGTGCAATGGAGAATTGGGGTGCAATCACTTATCGGGAGAATTTGCTACTTTTTTATCCAGGAATCACTTCATCAGCAGAGTTAGAGCGGATTGCAGAAGTAATAGCTCATGAATGGGCTCATCAATGGTTTGGTAACCTTGTCAGTCCAAAAGACTGGAAATATATCTGGCTAAATGAGTCCTTCGCAACATTATTTGGCTATGCAATCACTGATCACTATCATCCTGAATGGAGTATTTGGGAACAATTTTTGTCTTATGAAATTAATGCAGCAATGGAAAGAGACTCGTTGATCAATACTTTTCCCATCGAACTCCCTGGAAAAGGGGATGAAGTTAAAATAACAGCATCAACTGCTCCTATAATTTATGACAAAGGAGCAGCTGTATTACAGATGATGCGAGGTTTCCTTGGAGAGGAGAAATTCAAAAAGGGAATACATCATTTCCTAACCAAATATCAATACGAATGTGCCCTATCTGATGATTATTGGGATGCTTTTGAAGAAGCTACTAATGAACCATTTAAAGAAATAATGAGTAATTGGATTCATCAAGCAGGTTATCCAGTCATCGAGGTTCAAAGAAAAGGAAATGAGATTACATTAACCCAGAGTCGGTTTACGTACAATCCATATAATTCAGACCAAATGTGGATCATCCCTCTCACAATTGCAATTTATGATCAGAATCACAATAAGAAAACAAAAAGGATCTTAATGAATGATAAGAGTACCACTTTCACCCTACCAGACCAATCAATTGCATTCAAAATTAATAATGAACAAACAGGGTTTTATCGCGTAAAATATACACAGGAGGACCTACAAAATTTAGGAGAATTAGTTCTGAATAAGAAATTATCGCCTAGTGATAGATATGGATTGCAAAACGATATGTATGCATTTTTAAGACGAGGTGATTATTCAATTAGTGAATATATCAATTTTTTAAGGTTTTATGAGGCTGAAGATGCTTACCTTCCTTTAGTAGACATATCAGGGAATATAGCCGATGCATATGATATTGTTGATACGAAAAGAGAAATGATTTCTGGAAGAGGCCTCTCATTGTTCTCAGATCTATTAAAAGAAATTGGTTATGATCCCCAAGAGAATGAGCCCCACACGATATCATTATTACGAAATAATGTTCTCTGGAATGTATTCAAGTGGGGTGATGAAGATGTAGCTAAGTTTGGGAAAGGAAAGTTCAATGAACTAAAGGAAGATCGTCCAATTCACGTAGATATTCGATCACCTACTATGCGAATAGGTGCTGCATTAGATTCAGAGCTATATGACTGGTTTACAGAAAAATTTGAGTCAGATAAGACCAGTGAGTCCGATCGAATCAATATTCTTCGTGCATTAGGAAGTTTTAGTGACAAAAAGACAATGAAAAAGGTTCTAAACTACACCTTGGAAAAAGTTCCAGATAAAAACAAGTTTTTTCCAATAGTTTTTGCGGCATCAAATCCAGCTATCATGGAGGATTTGTGGCCATGGTATCTAGAGCATATTGAAGAACTTGAAAAAATGCATTTCACCCTTTATGAGCGAATCATCCAATTTGTAGTGGCACGCTCTGGTCTTGGGCGTGAGGAGGAAGTAAAAGCATTTCTGGAAGAATATATGGAGAAGAATACTAAAGTCAAAGATACAATAAGAATGACTTTAGAACGTCTCGAAATCAATTCTCGTATGCGGAAAAACGCTCAGTAGATCAAGATTTTTTTCTTTTTTTATTCTTGATAATCCTAAACTATAATATAAATAAAAGAGGAAAATGATCGCGTATGGAAAGAAATAATATTTTAATCTATGTTGGGACAGCCTTTCTCGCTCTTGGGCAATCTTTCTCCCGAGGTAATTTTCCCTCTTATATTGAGGTCTTAGGGGGAACTATTGTTAATTATGGTTTCATTCAATCCGTGCAAACGTTTTCTAATCTCTTATTTCTTTTCCCAGCTGCATTTTTAGCTGATAGGTTAGGTCATAGACGATTAGTGTTAAGTGGGACATTAATTTACGCTTTGTCCTATCTCATAATTGCTTTTGCCCCACATTGGGAATATTTATTATTAGGAGGGTTTGGAACTGGACTTGGGCAAGGAATGATTATACCATCCCAAGTGGCTATTCTAGCTCACAACAATCCAACTAATAGAATTAATATATTCACAAGGAATGAAACAATGAGATGGGGGAACCTAGCCTTAGGATATTTCTTATCTTCATTATTCTTTATTCTTTTCCAGAATGAATTCTCGTATAGAAATTTACAGCTGACAATGGTTGTCACTTTAATAGTCACAACGGCTGCTATAATTCCCCATTCATTACTAGTGAATACTGAAGAGTGGAGGAATACTGTTGAATCTCAACCAGAAGTCGACATAAGAACGATAGTTAGTAGCCCTGAGGGGGTGTATGTCGCTGGTTTTTTAGTAGTTACTCTTATGATTGGCTTTGGAGCGGGTTTTTTAGTACCGTTTACACAACCCTATTTTGTCAGGCGATTTCCCCTTGGACCGTCTGAAGTTAACATCATTATGGGAACAGCGCAAATTCTAACAGCAATTTTCATGGGAATAGTCCCATTATTGTCAATAAAGTTAGGTGGTAATGCTAGGGTAATTTATCTAACACAAGGCATATCTATACCTTTAATACTAGTTTTAGCTTTTAGTGATATTCTACCATTGTCAATATTCGCGTTCTTATTTAGAATTGTACTTATGAACATGAGTACTCCAGCCCAGACAACCATCGTTCAGGAGTATGTACCAGAAACATTTCGTGCAAGGATTCAATCATTAATGCAAGTTACTGACAGACTTGGTCGTAGTTTTAGTCCCTCAATTAGTGCGGTAATGATTGAGGAAACCAATGATTTTTACGTCTCATTCACATTGACTGCTATAATATATTCAGCTGCGGTATCAACCCTTTTCTTAATAACAAGAAATTTGAAAAAGAAGTTAAGATTGGATTAATCATTTAATTTTATCACCAAGAATTTGTAAATATATTCGAGCTGATAAATGATGGTTCGGTCTTTCATATGTGTCGAAATAAATGACTCTAAAGTGGTTAAACATATAGAAGAATCACTTACAAAGATAAGATTCGAAGGAGTTCGTCCTGTTAAATCATTTCAATTACATTTGACTGTAAAATTCTTAGGGGAAGTAGCAGAATCTCGGATTGCCTCAATTAAACAAACAATTCAATCAATTGAATTTTCTCCTTTTGAAATTTCATTAACTGGAATGGGTTGTTTTCCCAATCTTAATTATATCCGAGTAGTTTGGATTGGGATAAAGGAGGGGAGTAATAACCTCAAACAGCTTGCTTCTGTGATAGAGGAAAAATTAAACCCACTAGGATTTCCACGAGAAAAGAGAGGCTTTTCTCCCCATTTAACTTTGGCTCGGATTAAAAAAATACGAAATCCTGATAAGAAAGAATTAAGAGATATAATTCAAAGTTTGAAAGAAAAATTCTATGGTATTCAAATGATAGAAGAATTTATTCTCAAGAAAAGTACGTTAACACCAAAGGGCCCAATTTATGAAGATTTACTCGTTGTCCCAGCGAAAAAGTAATTTATCCTGTGCTGTTGAAAAATGGCCGAAGATATTTCTGATCTGAAGTATGGAGTCATTAGAAAAGCAGTTCAGTTTACTGCGCTTTTTGGTTATCGCTTAAACATTGAAGGGAGAGATAATCTAGTTGATAATCTAGATGAGTTACGAGAGGGAGTGATCTTCGCTGGAAATCACGAGAGTGTTATTGATGCCTTTTTGATGGGATTAGTAGTTCCATCAGAAATGAGAGAGAAGAGAATTTATTTTCTAGGTAAAAAAAGTGCACTCTGGCGTAATCGTTTTTGGGGAGCAATGATGGATTATTTTGGAGTCATTCCAGTGATGAAAAGAGGTAATCAAGAAGCGATTCAGAGGGGAATTAATGTCTTACAACATAATCAGGCATTAGGGATTTTTCCAGAAGGACATATCCGATATTCTCGAAAAGAGCTGGAAGGGAAAGTGGGAGTGGCCCGTTTTGCATTCGAGACTGACTCACCCGTTGTACCTGTGGGAATCATTGGAACGGATGGGATTTTACCTTATGGTGGCAATTGGCCCTCTCCTGGGAAAAAGGTCACGTTAAAAGTTGGAAATCCAATTTTCCTCCACACTTACGATCAGAAAGATATATTCAATCCGTATGCTCTTCGCGCTGCTACAGATCTAATCATGCATGAGATTCGTGTGCTATCACAAGGATATGGAATTCCTCCAAATGAAGCTCATATATTACGATGTATGGAGGGGATTCAACACATGATGACCCCTCCTAAATGGCTTTTAAAGAAAAAGAAAATAGTCGAAGAATGGGATAGGAGGAAAAAGAGGAAACCTATCGTAGATTCCTTTGAAGATTGGTTAGCAAGTGTCCCCCCACCAAAATCGAAAAAAAATAATCAATTAGAAACAAGGAAAGGGAGAACAATTTCACAAGAATTAGAGTATAAATCTGATGCAACAGATGAATTTCTGAATTGGCTAGATGAGCAACTCTGATTCTGATTTCAGAATTAATATATACTGATTTTCACGATAATTGCTGGCCTAATAGACTATTCAGTATTTTCCAACTTTTTTTCTGAAAATCCCCAGGTTTCTCAAGCATGGGGATTCCAAAGATTCTTCAGAGGTTTTGACTGTAAAAAATTTAATATATCCTGAGTAATCATTTTTGTTTGATGACGAACAACATCAACAGTATTTCCTCCAAAGTGGGGCATTACAGTTACATTATCGAATTCTAAGAAGCGATTCTCTGAATCGACTGGTTCTTCATCAAAAACATCAAGACCAGCACCAGCTATTCGTTTTTCCTTAATGGCATTGTAAAGTGCATCTTCATCAATACAATATGAACGAGCTAGATTGAAGAAATAAGCTGTTGATTTCATTAAGGAAAACATCTCAGCATTCACTAATTCTTCTGTTTCTTCAACAGGGGGGGTATGAATAGTAATCATATCAGACTCTTTCATTAATTTTTCAAGGGAAACCCTTTTCCCTTTAGTATCAAGCACAATTTTGTTATCTTCTGGAACATAAGGATCAAAATAAAGAATTTTAGATCCGAAACCTTTGTGCACTCTTTGTGCTACTCGCGAACCTATAGCTCCAAATCCAATTATTCCTATAGTTAAACCACTTAATTCTACGCCCCGAAAACGATTATAAAATTCTGCAAAATCTTCTTCACTTTCAAGCTCCGCAGTGTTAAATCCACCACTTTTAAGAAGACGATCAATTTCAATCATTTTGCGTGCTTGAGTAAGCATCATTGCTACCGTGAGATCCGCTACGGCATCAGCATTTCGATGAGGAGTATGAATTACAGGGATATTTTTTTCGTGAGCAGCATCTCCATCAACATTTACAGGAGTTCCTCTAGTTGATGCTATAAGTCTTAGATTTGTTTTGTCAATGACCCAAGCATCTACTTCGTCCGCCTCTGTTATGAAGATATCAACCTTATTTTCGTTTAGTTTGCTAATGAGTTCATCTTCATCGAAATATATCTTTCCTGTATCTCTCCAACTCTCATAAATAACCTCACAGTGCTTTCTCAACTTTTTTAGTCCACTTTCATGGAAAGGAGCAGTAATTAAGATTTTCAATGCTAAATCCTCAATCATTATAAGCTTAATCTTCTTCTCTTGATTTTTCATAGATCTCTAACCATTGAGAAAATAAAGTGGTATATTCAGCTTTGTATTCTTCATTAGGCGAGAAAACCTCTTTATCAGTAATTAACTGAGAAATTGCTTCATCTACTGTATTAAAACGCTCAGTACCTACCATACTCGAAATAAATCCAGCCAGAGAAGCTCCTTCTGGTATAAAGACGTGAACATCAGCTTGAATCACGTCTGCTAGTACCTGACAGAAACTTTTCGATCTAGCTAATCCTCCTACAACATTGACTGTTTCTAGAGAAGAATCTGCTATCTTTAGAATTTGTTCCATATTGGCACGAACAGAAAAAGAAAGATTTTCAACAACTGCTCTGGCAAAGGCGCTAATATCAAGATTTCCTTCTAACATATATGCTATGGGAGAAAAAATGAATCCACCAGTGGGAATTCGTAGCATATTCTGAGCATTAAAGATCTGTGGGCCAATATCTGCTTGGACTCCTCCTGCTCCAGGAACTTGAGATTTTACAAGTTCCTCAAACCGATCGTATGGTTGTTCT